>JAAZUV010000215.1 GCA_018623995.1 Methanobacteriota archaeon | reverse complement strand
AGGCGGTTTCCTTCGAGAACATCCGCGCCGTGTAGTCCACTCGATGCTGCAGATCCTGCTGCATAGAGTCCAGTAAACCATCGTGCCCATGATTGAAGAACGACGCGACCATGTTCATCGGTTGGCAATCCTCCCAATGTGTGTGTGGCAACGGGTGCGACTTCGACTGTTTGTCGGTGCATGTTAATACCCGTACGCTGCTTGATGGTATCAAAGAGAACACTCCACCAGTCAGCATTTTCTCCGAGATTACGAGCATCGAGAACCGTGGTTCCTGCCTCGTGCATCTTCGAACAAACCTCTGATGTAGGCGTTGTTGAGGTTGTCTCTAGTGCGGTACCTGATGGCGTGTGTAACGTTGCACCATCTGAAAGGATGGATTGTGGTATGACCAGATTGGTCCCGACGACGCCTAGTGGGGCCTCAGCTACGAATTCCATGTTTCGCAGTGGCGCACCTGCACGATATGCAAGGTCCATCCCTAGTGATGTTGATCCGTTGGTAAATGCTCCTTCGAACCCTCCATCTGCGATGATGAGTGCCTTGCATTGTATGGAAAGGATGCGTCCGTTCAGCATGTCAATGGCGACCAATCCGTTGACGGAGTAGTCGGTATGAATTAGTTCCAAAGGAACCTGATCGCCTCGGCGAGTTACGCCATGCTTCATGCATTGTTCTTCAAGAACTTGCTGAATTTCACGGGTTGTTGAGTCTCCGGCATTGATGAGGCGAGGTTTGGAATGACCAGAAGCGTAGTGCCCTTTGACAATCCCTTTTGCGTCACGACGGAAATTGACACCTCTTCGCTCAAGAAGATCAACGATTCGCAAAGCCTTGGTCGTTTGTTCAGCGACGATGTCTTGATCGCAAAGGAACGAACCCATCTTGATTGTGTCTTCTCGATGTCCGCGATTGCTTTCCTCTTGAATGTGGCACGCGATGCCATCCATGGCATCCAAACCGGCATCGCCGAGACCAGTAGAACTCATCATGAGGACGCTTGCTCCATCCTTTGATGCTTGTGCAGCAGCAGACAATGCTGCAGGACCGTCTCCCAGAATCACGACATCCCATGCTTCCATTCCACTACCCCGGTGTTCGTTGCGAGGCAAACCCCCGCCATAAGCAAAGCGCTTGTTCCCCTAGCAAAATCAACTCGTTGAGGTAGGTACATCGAGCTCAGAGAATCGACGAACGCGTAGCAATTGACGGATTCGCTCAATACGTTGACGGCTTTCTTTTGGCAATACATTTGTTCGAACAATTCGGGATCCAAGAACGACTCCATCATCGTCACGAAGCGTCACTTGAACTTGCGCCGCACCCTTGAAGCTGCGATCCCAAGCAACATTAATCCAGAGAACGACGGTTCGCTCGAGGTATCGTGGAAGCCAGCTCAAAACATCATCATCAGAAGCATGCGTAAGCTCGATGGCTTTCGTTGGAGGAGGGCATGGAGCCAACTCGAACCGATGATCAATGGATTGCGGCTCGCCTCCGGGAACCTGAACTTCGACACGAACGTGGGTAGCATCAAACGTCTGATTGTTGAGTGCGATAAAGAGGCTGCCTGACCCATCGTAACATGTTGAATCGAGTGAGATATCCATCCTCCATGGCGAAAGCAGGATTTCTGGCGCTCCAGAAAGGAAATCGTTCTGCAAGCGTTCAAACAATCGGAATGCACCTGGTTGCCATGCTCTTGCGTGTTCAAGCGCGCGTTGAAGTGTACGCCAATTGAAAAATTGGTCCTCTGAAAGAAGTGTTCGGTCGATAGCATCCGGCGGCATGAAGTCACGTAATGAGTCAAGAACAACCTCATCGCTAATGATGGAATGAGCATTAAGATGCAGAAGGAAGAGAAGACGTTCTCTTGCCTGTATCGGGTCGGTCCCTGGAAGAATAGCATCATGAAACCGAGCCTCCCACTCAGCCCATTCTATTTGCGAATCCGGATCGAGATGCGATTGAAGCAATTGACCCAATGGAGAGCCTAATTGTGTTGGATGATGTGTTGGTGCGTAATGTATCAGCAACGGCATCGTATCTGCCTGCAGTCGGATGTAGTAGGTCGTCAAAATAGAGTGAATGCTCAAACCAATTCCTGCTGTCATCGATGCGAGTAGCAACAGATTCCAAGCAACTGAGCGGGGCGTAATGAGCATTGAAAGACACAACAACGTCAGAGACGTGGTCGCGAGGAAGGCACTGATGTTGTTTTGTCGGCGACCATCTCGAAGGCCTTCAAGGACTCGGTCCATCCCTGGTTGCGCTCGGAGCGTGTGTCGCTTCCCATCACCAAATCCTCCCTGTTCACGAAGAGAAATCTTCGCCTCTACTGCGGACCATGTCGCTTCGCTTCCTGCGATAGGAGGGACGAATGCTGCAAGAGATGGAATCAACCAAATCGCGAGAATGAACAAGGGAGAAGTGTATGGTAAGATGGTAGGATCAATAACGAGCAAAACTGCAGTGGTGGCAATACCAAAACCGACAACGTTGCGGAACGCGAGGAAAAACGAATTGTTGGCAATTTGTCCGCTTTTCATACGGAAACGTTCGCTCTTGATCCATGCTTCACGTGTACGTTCAAGAGGATCCTCGTTTCGTGCAAAGCCGTGGCCGTATGGATCCGGCAAGGACTTGATGGTTCGCCGGGTACGAGCAACGATGGATTCTTCCTCTGGCTCCATCTGACTCAGTCCTCTGTACGAACAGCCCACATATGTCTTCTTCGCTGCATCCTCAGTGAATCAATCCGATTTGGCGGGCGTGGCAGGATT
>JAAZUV010000051.1 GCA_018623995.1 Methanobacteriota archaeon | reverse complement strand
AGATGACCATGCTCATCGACTCTGCAGGCGATTGGATGCGAGAGTGGCCTATTCTGCATACAGTTCACATCTCACCACGCCTCGGTTCAACACAAGCAAGAAAGCATGCAGGGCGAGCCAATGCTTGGATTGTTCACTCAAAGGACCAATCCGTTTCGAAGTACTGGATGAAATCCAATCTTTGGAAGAAGATTCCGTACAATGGAGAACGTGAACCTCCGCATGGACTCTACTTGCACCTCTATGGTGTCATCACGACCATCGCTGGCATGCCTGTCGATCTTGGATTGCCGAGCGGCATCAACCACAGTGATTTGGTTCAACGAGACCTTGTCTGATCAAACGCGTCGTCGCAAACGTTCCATGGATGCATCTGCTTGTCCGAGTTGTTCCAAAGCAGCCTCTACTTGACCTCCAATGAGCCGCTCTTCAGCAAGTGCAATGGAAGCCTCGGTTTGCTTCATGTCTTCATCTGTTACAGGAATGCTTGAAGCCGTGCATTGATTTCTCAGCACGGACCATTCTTGACGGACGAAGTCGAGCAGAGTCTGTGCTTCACCTTGCTCATTACCAAGGGCATCAAGATCGATGGTAAGACGTTCAAGCAGTGTTGCAGCATGACTCCATTGGCGCTCGTCAGCTGCTGATTGAACCTGCTTGAATCGAGTCATCCATTCTTTCTCATCGGTGAAACCACTGAATCGTTCAGTGATTTTCTTGCGTTGTCGAAGAGCCCGTCGAACGGTTTCCATGGCCTCGCGTTCGACTTGGATGACACGAATGACACCTTCGGCCAGACCGATGGATTGACCGGTATCACCTGCTTCAAGAGCAGCCTCGGCTTGTTCGAGACGGTGTTCAAGTTCAGATGTATCGAATCCATCTGCAGCCTTGAGCGCCTTCGCAGCATCACCGAGGACTTCGACAGCTCGTTCCTTTGCGTCACCATCGGCCTGAAGTTGGATAGGAATCACGCAAGCAAGTTCGAAGGCTTTCTTGGGCGCTTCACGATCGAGTTGTTTCTTTGCATCACGTACAATTTGCCGCAAGTTGTCAATGGTTGCACCAGATTGCCCAGTGAGCAGTTCTTCTGCCGTACGTATGGCTTCCTCTGCTTGTTCCCACCAAGTAACGATTTCTTGAGCACGGCGCTTGGCTTGACGGAACAATCCTTCCGCTTCTCGTAACGAACCAAGGCTGGCTTCGCGCTCACCCATTTCGTAGGATTTACGAGGACGCTTCGCCAGTGGTGCCAATTCTTCAGCATGTTGAATCACGAGCAAGGCTTCACTTCGCACAACATCCACATCGGTTGCAAGCGAAAGAGAGCGTTCGATGTCCTCAGCCGCTTCTCGAAGCAAACGCATACCAAAGGCAGGATCGATGTGGCCCTCTTCCTTTGCTGTCATCACAAGGCTGCTGGCTTGGTCAACAGCTGCCCCTTCGGAACGTAGGACGAGAAGACGGTTCTCGATGGCATCCAATTCTTGGCGGAATGCTTTCCGTTCCTCACGCATGTCATCGCCAATGAACCAAAGATAGACCACATGTCCTACAACAAAGAGGCTTAGAAGAGGATGCGCCCAATCTCGTGGCTCGACAATCCATGTTTCACCTGCACGATCACCGACAAGCATTCCCACCACAGTCAGTGCGCCGATGCTCGTCATCATCGCCCGAAAACGCATGACATCAATGCCACCACGTAACGTGTTTGCTGATGACTGGTACATGGCGAATCCTAGCGATGCGAAGAGGATGGTTGCTACGATGTCTGTCATACTCGATGAGTATGCACGAAGCGCGAACATCAGCAAAACTGGCCAAACAATGCTCGTAGCTGCTCCAATTCGTGTTCGTGCCCGAGGATCGTCGAGGATTAAATCCTGAATGACGATACCCCACAACAGCACCAAAACAGGCATACCAAGTCCTGTAAGAAGACTCGCATCACCAACAAAGGCATCCTTAAGGACCGGCCAAGCCAACCAGATGGCTCCACTCAAACAAAACAAGGCACAAATGGTGCTTAATCGCTCGATTCTCTGGACTCGAAGAAGTCGTTCAGCCTTAATTGCCTCATCAACATCCCCCCAGAGCATGATTAGAGCAGACATGGTTTTGATGAAGAAACCACCGACTCTTTGCATACTGTTTGGCAACAATGTTCAAGGGTGTGCTTGGATGGTTGGTGAAGAAGGGGACATCCTATGAAAGGACTCATCACGATGGACGATTTGACCAACGACGACATACACAGCATTCTTGCCGATGCTGAGCGACTTTTGCCTGTTGCACGTGGTGAGACCTACCTCCCATTGTTGCAAGGGAAGATTCTCGGCAACCTGTTCTTTGAGCCAAGCACGCGTACTCGGATGTCCTTCGAGACAGCCATGAAGCGACTCGGTGGCGATGTCGTCAACCTAGGCGATGTCAAAACGTCCTCTGTTGTGAAAGGGGAAACACTGTTTGACACGATTCAGATGGTCGATGGGTACACAGACATTATCGCCATGCGCCATCCTCGACAAGGCGCTGCTCGGTATGCACAAGATGCTGCACGAGTTCCTATTCTCAACGGTGGGGACGGTGCGGGACATCACCCAACACAAACCATGCTCGATTTGTTCACCATTCAGCAGTCCCATGGAACGCTTGAAGGATTGACCGTCATTCTTGCAGGAGATCTTCGATACGGTCGTACCGTCCACAGCCTTTCCCATGCGCTCGTTCGCTTTGGTTGCCGCCTGATTTTTGCATCACCTGAACTGCTGCGAATGCCAGCAGAGATCGTTGAAGATCTTCGAGAACACGGTGCAGATGTCACAGAAACCGAAGACCTCCTTGGCAACATCAACCAAGCCGACGTGGTCTACATGACCCGAATTCAAAAGGAACGATTTGCTGACGAGGATGAATATGCTAAGGTTGCAGGCGCCTACAAGTTGCATGCACGTGACCTTGACAATGCCAAGTCAGAGATGGTCATTCTTCACCCACTACCACGTGTCGACGAAATCCATCCAAGCGTCGATTCAACTCGACACGCTCGCTACTTTGAACAAGCCTTCAACGGTGTTGTTGCTCGAATGGCTCTTCTATGTCGACTTCTGAACATCGAAGTCCCTGCTGAAATTGCAGGAGGTGATGCCTGATGGCTGATGAACACAACATGCGACGCGTCACTGCAATCAAGAACGGAACGGTCATTGATCACATTCCATCCGGACAAGCTCTGAAAGTTCTGGAATTGCTCAGTCTCTCTGGCGATACATCCGTTCCTGTTTCCCTAGTGATGAATGTTCCATCCAAGAAGATGGGATCGAAGGACATCATCAAGGTCGAGGACCGTGAGTTAACCCAATCTGAACTCGACCGTTTGGCATTGGTCGCTCCTGACTCCAGCATCGCTATTATCCGTGCATATTCGGTAGCAGAGAAGTTGAATGTGAACCTTGGTGAAGAAGTGCGTAACGTTGTACGATGTACCTTCTCAAACTGCATTACGCAGAACCCAAGAGAACCTCTACCACATCGACTGAGGGTGACGAAGACAGACCCGTTGACGCTACGCTGTCATTACTGCCAGCGTCCACAAGATTTGGACGAATTGATTCACAACCTACTCTAAGTCAACATCGAGAAGGTCTCGCATATCGCATGCTTTGCATGTGGCTCCAGATGTTGGTGATCCACAACGCTGACACTTTGTTGGGTGCGAATGGATAGAAGGCGTACCTTCTCGAGCAACTTGCTTGATGTTGTCCGACATCCGTACCAAACTATGCCTCGTACCAGGTACATCTTGCTCAAGTTGAGCAACGATGTCTCGATAACGCCAGCGTAGTGCACCTTGTGCGTAGGGACACTCCTCATGGTGAAGTGGCAATTGTTTGTGCATGGCAAGTAAATGGATCTCTTGTTCAGGAATCCAGCGTAATGGGACGATTCTCGGCGGTAAGCCATCAACTGGAGCATCCGTGTGAGGAGCAAGTCGCAACGTTCGATCGATGTCTCCATTGGTCATGTTCATCAAAACGGTCTGGGCCATGTCGTCCAAGTTGTGGCCAAGAGCGACAACGTCTGCTCCAACCTGTCGAGCCAATGCGTTGATGCCTTGTCGACGGAACACGCCACAGTAGGAACAAGGCATCATCGAGACACCTTCGTTCGATTCAGAAACAACAGGTAAGCGTTTCACAACCTCATCCATCTGATGGAAGTCGAGCTGTTCGTAGCTTGTTGAGATGAATTCAACGCCGAGTGTTTCGCACAAATCGATCGCACACTGCATCGAAGGTGGGCGGTATCCATCAATGCCTTCATCGACACAACCAGCAACGATTCGAACATCTCGTCGCATACCGATCAATTCGACAAGCAATGTTAGCAGGACTGCCGAGTCCTTTCCCCCAGAGATGGCAACAAAGACCGTTGTTGGTTTTGATTTGTCGAGATGCAGTTGCTTGCGAAGTTCCTTGGCCACCTTCTTACGAATCGATTTTTCGAGATGGTAACCACACAATATGCGCCCCGAGTAGGCTTGTTCGACCACCGCATCCTTTCCACAGACATCACAAGCCGGGGCTTGAAATGGACTCTGGGATGACTCGGCCATGTTGATTCCTCACAACACCTGCATTAAACGCCTCCGATTGGACCCCCCATGAAAAAAAATTTCAATTGAATTTTCAAAATTACAATTGGAATAATCTTACTACTTTGATTCCACCGGCCGTACTCTAAACGCGGAAAAACTGCAGTGATGATATCTCCGCGCATACCATTTTGAAAATTCGCAGTTGGAATTTTGAATTTCGTCACCAAATCCCCCTACGGGGGAAGAGTTTCGGCAAAGTTCTTGAATGGTACGTTGCTGTCAAAGGGTTTGGGCTAGCATGTTAAACACGTTGTTTCCTCAACTTTGCGAACTCGACGGCGTACGTCATGTTCGTTTGATGGATCAATTTGGAAGCATGCTCCAAACCACGAAGAAGTGGCCAGAATCTGTTGAAGAACAACGCAGTGAATGGGCAACTTGTTGTTCAATCGCTGAACAACTCAACCTCGGCCCACTGTTTGAAGTTTGGATGGAAGGACGGAGGCTGACACTTGTCGACCACTTCGATAGTGATTTGTTCGTTTATCTCTCAGGAAAAGACGGCAAGAAAGGCGTTTGGAAGTACGAACTTGAACGCCTGCGACGAGAATGGAATACACAGCAAACCAAGGTGATATGATGTTTGATTTACCACATATTGAACGATTTGATGACGAAGTGGATGTAGCCGCAGGAGCCATCCAACCCTTCGAACATGGCTTCATCACGACCTGGGTGGGTCGTAGGAAGACGCCATTCGGCCATCGCTTGGTGCGGGCTGGACGTATTGTTGGTTGGATTTGCGAAGGTTCGAGTGCTACCAAACTCCTCGGCGGTGCTGATGCTCGAAATGCATTGGAAGAGGCTGAAAAGAATCAACATCGGCTTGTTGCATCAACCTGTTCGCTGCATGGACTTGCAGAACTTGCTGCTCTTCTTCCAGAGGCTTTTGAATTCCAAGCTGATACGCAAGGCCTTGGTGCGAGCAGTTCTTTGACAGACCGATTGTTCGCTCGAAACATTTCTGCTGTTCTTCAAGCACTTTCCGATTACGAGCACGTTCGAGGTGCTCTTGCAGCGGATCAAGGAATTCTCATCGATAGTATGGGCGATTTACCAGGAACTGCTGAGGAGCTTTCCGCAACCGTTGCTACACTCTCCGATTCCATGAATGCTCAACAAGCAAAGCTTGGTGGAGATGTCAATGGATATGCATCCCTCTCCATGGGTGATGCCTCACTGCTCATTGCATCCAGTTCCACCATCGTATTGGCCATCTGGACCGAACTCGATGCCAACCACGCACGATTGTTGACGGATGTTGCAGCCAAACTGGATGGTGAGATTGGAACCTATGCGGAAGGCTCTGCTACACTTCCTGATGGGTTTGTGCTACGCGAAGGCAAGGGTGGTGCAGATGCGGTCATGTCCATGCTTTCTGCTGCGCTTGAAGAGCGGGTAACAGGGCATCTCAAAGCAGGAGCGAGCGACAAGGCGGTATCACTCGCTCTCAACAATGGGCTTCCAGTTGCTATGGCTGCGAACGGTCAGTCGTTTGAAGAGGCTATGCAGGGACTTACAGAAAGCAAGCGTGTCCTCAAGCTGCATCGGCTCGCATCAGGTACGATGGTTTCATCGTCAACAGGCGATGTTTCTGAATTTACGCTCAAGCAGTTTGTTGAGTCTCTTTCAACGGTTCGAACCCGTTCAGAAAAGCGCCGCGAATCCATGATGCATCGATTGATGAGCATGTATGGCTTTGAAATTGGTCTCGACGATGTACGAATCATTCGATCGAAATTAAGCATCCACGTTGGTGGACAAGAGGCTGCACAAGCACTGCCAACTGCGGCACCGCTTGCAGGTGTCGATGCTGGTTTGCGCCGACGACTCGAAGAATCCGAACGACGAGCAGACACGCTCATGCGAACCAATGCAAGTCTGACGAGTCAACTCCAAGATGCTGAGAAGGAACGTACTGAAGCATTGGTTCGCCTAGATGCCATCAAACAATCAACGGGCGAACAAAGCGATGCTATTCAATCCAAGAACGATGAATTGAATCGCGTTCAGGTCACGGTATCTGAATCGAGAACTCGAATGGAACAAGCAGAAGAACGTGCAGATCGCCTTCTCCGCAGAGTTGGCGAACTTGAGCATCAACTCAGTGAACGAGCGGCTGAATTGGCAAAAGCACTCGGTGATACGGAAAGTAGCGCAGCATTGCGTGATGAACTTGAAACGCTCTCCAACAAAGAGGCGACCACTCGAGCAGATTTACAATCCAATGCGGAACAACTCTCCTCTATTCGTGAGCAAATCGAACTTGAAGAGCGTCGGTTGCGTTCCCTTGAGGAGCAAATCACGACTCTCAGAGATCGACAAGCAAGTGCTCAATCGAAGAGCAACGCTTCTGAAGAAAAGATTCGGGCTGCCCAAGCACGCTTGGATCAAATCGAAGCCGAAACACTCGCCAGTCGCCGCAGGGCAGAAGAAGAGCGACAACGACTTGCTGAGGATGAAGCACGTCGAATGCAACTCCATTCGGAAATGCGGGAATTGATGGGAGAACGAAAAGAACTCCTTACTGAACTTGGTAATCTAGGAGCTCGCCGAGGAAATGCAGAGACTGAGCTCTCTGGTTTGATTGCACGTGCTGAAGCATTAACAGACGCTCATGAAGAAGCCGTTGCTGATATTGCTGAGGCGGAGCGACTACGTGCACGGCTCAACGAAGAACCGCTTGCACAGGCTCTGCTCAATGATGACGCTACATTCCGTGGACTTGGTCCTGTACTCGAGCGGCTCGAGCACGCACGTACCTTGGGCTACTCCGTTGTGCTTCTCGACCGAGCCGTTGAACGTGCGCTTCAAGTTGTGCAATCAACGGTTGACCACATTGCAGCGACACCTCGACATCTCTTGAGTAGCGAAGTCATGACACTTCTCGAACGACAAGTTCCTCAAACTGCTGGAGCAGTACGTGGTCTCGCTCGATGGTCGGTTCAACAGCGATTGGAGAATCAACTTGGTGAAACTGTAGGCCACTTGATCCTTGACCTCGAAGGCATCTTGGAAGATTACGATCGCTCCATCACCATGCTTCGACGAATGCGTAATGTCCTTGATCAACTTGGAAATCTTGGTGCACCGCCAGAAGAAATCGAAGCACTGCGCATGAACTGTATGCGTCCTGAAGCTTTACCAAGTGTTGCTGTTGAAACTCGACGTTTGATTCGAGTTGCTCTCGATGATATCTATCTCGAAGCTGATCAGCGTGACGCTGGTGAAGCCATTGCCCTTGAACAAACGGCCCAAGTACTCGAGGAATTGTTGACACAAATCGATGCGTCAGGATTGACAAAAGGCGTTCCGCGTGGTGCTATGTGGGATTTCCAAAGGGATGGATTCCTTCCATTTGAGCGCACAGCCATCCCAGTTGGCCAGCGAACACCGGTGATGGATGATATGATGGAAAACATTCAGCCAACGCTTGTCGTCGAAGAGAGCGTATCGTTGGATGCAGAACCAGTCGTCGAGCTATCCGATGAATGGGAAGAAATGCCAGCGCCTGTTGAATCCGAAATTACGGCCGAAGACGTTGAGGAAACACGTAGTATCCCAATTCAGGAAGACCGAGCCGATCTCGAAGCAGAACTCGCCCGCCTTGATGCGGAGCGACAACTTCGTACTCCAAAGGTAGAGGAGCCGAAGAACGATCCTCGTTTGGACGCACTTCATGACCAGCTCTCTGAATTGGACTTCTGAGGTGAGAGGATGTCTGAGACACTCCTGCGCAGAAATGAATCCAAGGGGTCTGCTTATCCATTGATCCTTGAGAAACTCATTTTCCTTGCATCAATCGTCGGTTTTGTCTTCCTCAATCAAATTCTCTGGTCGTCCATTGATGTGATT
>JAAZUV010000050.1 GCA_018623995.1 Methanobacteriota archaeon | reverse complement strand
GTTGTTGAACGCTACACCACGGTGCATCAACGAAGGATAGTAGACCTTGTCTTGTGGATCGGAGTCTGGCACGACACCACGGTGTCCGAGGCCCCAGAGGATTGGTTCCCACTCAGCAACACCATCTTCATCACCACCATCACCTAGGAATGGGTGGCCACTTGATACGGTTTCACCAGTGAGCATAGAACCACCCAATCGCTCTTCATCGCCTGTTGAACAGAAGAAGAACGTCTGTGTGGTTACAAGTTGTTTTGGCGTCCACATGTTTGCATTGACAACCGTCTTTTGCTTGAGGAAGTCAGAGAGTGTGCTGATTCGACGTTCGAACTTAAATCGCTCAGATTCAATCCATGTCGAACCTAGGAAAAGGTTGGTGTTGAGCAACTTTGGGCGACCTGGACCGATGTATCGTGTACGTGGGTCTCCCTTCGTATCGTCTGTTTCATGAATAGGTTCCCAAGGTCCTTGTGTTGGAATGTACTTGAGGAATTCTTCATGATCAAATGGCATCTTTTGTGCTTCTTTGACGGAGTCCTCGACTTTATCCATCAACTGAACATAGGTTTCAGTTGGTGTAATTCGTCCACTTTGTTTAAATTGCTTATGCGATACTGCTCGATGTTCCCACATTGTTCTTCACCTCAAAACTTCTTTTTCTTGACAGGAGTTTTTTCCTCTTCTTCAGGAGCTTCTTCATCAGGAGTCTCCTCGGCTTCATCTTCAACGACTTGGTCTTCCTCTTCAAGGCTATCCCCATCGTCAGTTGAATCTTCTTCGACGATTTCGTCTTCAGAGATTTCTTGTTCTTCCTCAGATTCTTCTCCACTTTCATCATCGGACTCGATATCTTCCATCATGATGTCCACGACTTCATCGATTTCTTCATCCTCTTCAGGTTCAGATTCAACAATAGTTTCTGATTCTTCTCGCGGAATAAGTAGTTGCAAAACGAGGCCGAGTGTTCCAGCAACGGCACCAAGCCCGATAATCTTCCCATCGTTGGTTCGTTGATCATCACCTGGCACTTCTGTTCCCGTGACTGGTGGGACTTCGTTACCAACAACGTTCGTGACGATTTCAACTGCCGCCCATGCTGCAAAAATCAACATGATAATTGAGAGTAAATTTGCGGTCGAGGCATTCATTTTGACCCAATTCGCAAAGGGCGTTTGACCATCTTCCATACTCGCGCCTCGCGACGTTTGCATATAACTTGTGTGCCTTTAATAAAGAAAAATGAATCAATCACTCATCCAAGTATGCATTCCTTATTGGGTCTTCATCGAGATGGAAGAACGAGTATGTTGCCCACCATGTAATTGTATCAAGTGCATCAACGAGGTTACTCGTTCCACTCTGCTCTTCACCGTAGTCTTTCCCGGTTGTGTCCATCCAATCAATCATCTCATCGACTGTATCGCATGTTTGATGGTAACACCAATACCCATCGACAAGTCCACCGAATCCCATTGTAACGGTCCCAAGATTGTCTTGGAATGTTGCGTGATCTGAGCGCGCAGTCGTATCTTCATACACAATAATTTCTGGACGATCTTTGGCCATCCAATCGTCAACCTTCCACGTTTCCGCATCATACCCTTCTCCGAGTAGTGGAGACATTTGTTCTTCAACGCCAATAGCATCCGAACCAATCCACATAGCCAAACCCACCATTCCTGGTTGATTCATGACATCGTGATCGAGACTTGGCCCGATGTAAACACGCATTGGCCAAACTTCCTCATCCTTAGGATAACCATCTGGATCGACTTGTGGTTCTGGGTCGCAATTCCCTTCCCCTCCACCGTGTCCATCTCCACACGGTGCACCGCCGCCACCAGGCCAGTTCACGCCAGCCATGTCAAGATTGACGTAATTGGTTACCTCGACGTTCGGATTGTCTTCTTTGACCCAATAATCGGTCCAAAAATCACTACCTCGCTTTCCACCCTCTTCTCCAGACCATAAGCAGAATACCATTGTGTTTCGAGTGCTGTGATCAGCCATGGCTTCTGCTACTGTCAGAACCATGCTTGTACCTGCTGTATTGTCGTAGGCACCAACACGTGTACCGTACGTTCTTCCAAAGATATGAGGGTCGAGCATACCGCCGTTGATCGGAGGCGCAATGTCGAAATGAGCTCCAAAGACCATCCACTTGTCGCGATCCACTTCACCCCAACGGTATCCGCATATGTTGTACGCCTCTGGATTTTGAGAACCTGTCATCAGTGAATCGTAAACAAACCGCTGCGTGATAACTTCAAGCCCAAAATTCTCCATGGTCTGGATGAGATACTGGGCAGCATCTTCGTATGCGGCATTCCCTTGCCCTGCCCAGCGATCGAGATAACCTACGGCACCGTCAGCAAGATCTGTTGGGTCGGGCGTTTCGTCCGACATTACATTGATGTAATTGAAAACGGTTCGACCATCAACCATTCCAGTTGAGTGGCGACTACCTTCCGCCTCTGAAAAACCAGGGGCTTCTGGGCGCATGATAGAGAGAAGAACTGGTGTAACAGCACCACCATTTGAGTTGGATGCTTGCACAGTATCCAGTGTCCCATTATCGCCGACGATTCGGGTAATTCCCTGGGAACTCTTGTCACCATAACCTCCTCGCTCCCACCATGTTTTCCAAGATTCGTTGAGATCACGAATTGGCCAATTTTCACGTCCGTAATCTCCAAGCAGAACAACCGCAGTATCGGTTCGAGGCGGTGCAAGAACTGTGAGCAAAACGCTCTCCCCTGCTTTCAGATCAACCACAGTTGAATTTTGGACAAAACCCGTGTCAGGATTCATCATCAAATATGGAACAAAGGCTGAGAGATCACGATCAGCAGAAATTGTAAGGCCTTGGAAAATTCCACCAATGAGCGTTTCAGGTGTGACGGTAACATCATTTTCTCCAATCCGCCCATTATCGTCACCTTCTCCAAAGCAACCAGAGAGTGGAGCGAGCATCATAATGCATACGAGACCGAGTGCTCTACGTGCATCTCTCCCCATGATTCAATGCAAACCGTCACTCTATCTCAATACTTTGCTCTGAGATTACAAGTAAAATGAAAATCACAGAACAACATCTAAACACAAAAACAAGTAGTTTGAATCATGTCGAAAAATGAGTCACCCTCATCTGTCCTCATATCACCAGGAGGCGATAATATGGGAAGAAATAGGAGTTCAATCCCACTCAAAAACTATATTGAGATACGCTCTCAAAAACCAGGCAACACATTACCGATAGCGGGCATTATACTTTGTTTAGTGGTTCCTCTCATTCTCCTTTTCACCGTTGAAGATACTTTTGATTTGATACCATTTTGTTGCTTGTTTATTGTGATTGGTTCTATTTTAATGGCGATTGGGGCTTCCAGCCATTCGAAGTGGGACAAGCAGGTGAGGGTAGCACGTGAACGAATTGAATCGGAGGAAAATATTCCATATCCCCCAATACCACAGTGGCCTTCTATTGCTGCAAGTGTTTGTCTTGTAGGAGGGTTCATTCTATCTGATTTGGAAGGAATTTTCTTTCTTTTCGGAGGAATTGGTGGTCTGATTTTTTTGGCAGTACAAGCTTATCTAGTCCACAACCGAAACCAAGCATATGACGCTTTCATCAACGATATGGTCTAATGTCGCGAGTAATCTAATCATCTACTGGAAATAACATTTGACAATCAATCGCAGGCGGAGTATTCATCACCAGATAAGACCACCTCGGCTTATGGAAGGCCAAAAAATGCTTGAAACACGGACGCAAATTCGTCAGATTGTTGATTCGGAACGATTCAACAACATTGTCTTCATCGCTATCCTTGCAAGCTCAATTTCGATAGGCTTCGAGACATATGACTGGGGAGCAACGGGGAACCGTTTCTTGCTCTATCTGGATTGGTTTTTCATGACCATCTTTGTAACAGAAATTTTATTTCGAATCTATGCAATGCGCTTTGATTTTTTCAAAGATCCGTGGTGTATTTTTGATTTCATTATCGTTGGAATAGCGCTCTTCCCATCCACAGGGGTGTTCCGTGTGTTCCGTGTGTTCCGTGTATTACGAGCATTCCGATTGGTCTCAAGAATTCCAGAATTGAAATTGGTTGCTGAGTCGTTGATCTACTCAGTACGAGGGCTGTCGGCGGTCGCAACATTGCTCATGGTCGTTATCTACGTCTTTGCAGTTCTATCCACTGCATTGTTCCAGAATTCAGGCACAGAAGGGGCCATCTATTTTGGAACACTTGGTAAATCACTCTATTCCCTATTCCAGGTGATGACACTTGAATCATGGTCGAATGGCATTGTTCGACAATTGATTGAAGAAGAAGGTTGGTGGGTTGGTTTCTATTTCGTCATCTTCATCTTCATGACGACGTTTACATTCCTCAACATGTTTGTAGCCATCTTCACCAATACTGTTGTAGCATTGGAAGCAGACTCTGAGGAAGGTATCAATAACGAGGTTCGCAAAATACAATCTCAACTCGATGTTCTGGTTGATGAAATCAAGCAGTTGCGAGCAGGGCTCGAAGAAGAGTGATTACCATTCCGAATCGAAAATGGCACTCTCATCTTTGAACGATTTGAATTCAAGATGATTTCCTGCAGGATCAACAATGAACATGGTAGCTTGCGATCCAGGTTGGTCTTCGTATCGAGTGTAAGGGCCGATGACAAACTCAATACCATTTTTGACTAGCTTGTCTTTGAGTTGATGCCAATCATTCCATTCCATAACGAGGCCAAAATGCATTGCAGGGACTTGCTTTCCATCGACTGGGTTGGATGATAGTTCAGGCATGGTTGGTACCAAATGTGCTACAATTTGGTGTCCAAAGAACTTGAACACACACGACTCTTCTTTCTCTCGCCCTGTTGTACAACCGAGAACGTTGACGTAGAATTGCTTGGCTTTTTCTAAATTATCCACTGGAAAAGCGAGGTGGAATGGACGCAGTTTTTTTGGTGGTGAGTAATCCGTGCCACAACTACGACATACGTCGTTTTCGTCCCAATCGCATTGTCGAATGCAACCTGCCAACCCATCACTTCCATTTGACTGAGCAGCCAATGGAATCTGTGGATTGAACTTCTGGCTTCGATCCTGCAAGCATTGCATCGATAGCATCCTTCAGTTCACTGGTCGTTACATTGGTTGGATCGCGTGGGTTGTCGTCCATGCGCCCATGATAGGTCACAACACCATCAGCATCGAGAAGGAAAAACTCAGGTGTTCGCTGTGCCCCCCATGCGGTCGCAACTTCCTGGCTACCATCATGCAAGTATGCGTATGGCATCCCCTTCTCGGCTCTCTTGACCATGTTTTCAAACGAATCTACGGGGTAATTATCAGGGTCATTTGAGTTGATTCCAACAAAACCAATTCCGTTTACATTGCAATACTCGGCCATGTTGTTCATCCGATCAATGCTAGCGATAACATACGGACAGTGATTGCATTCAAAGACAACGACGCATCCATTTTTCTTCATTGATTGGGCGAGTGATGCATGCGCATCACCGATGTTTGTGTTTGCATTTTGGAGATGAAATTCAGGCGCTGTATCACCGATCTTAAGGGACATAATATTCCCTTAGCAAACTCATTGATATGTGTTCGCTTAAACTCACAAGGTTGCGAGATGTTGCTCACAATCTTGGAGACGTTGTCGTGCGAGCGGATGATCCGGTTCGAGTGCAAGAACACCTCTCCATGCGGCTGAAGCCTGCTCGATGTTCTTGCTTGCATGATGGATGGCAGCTGCTTGAACGCGAGCATCGAGGTTGTTTCCATCTGCTCGAATGGCTGCTTCAAAGTCGCTGAGTGCAGCTTCATACTTGCCCCAAGAAAGATACAACATACCGCGTTGATGCCAAGCATCTCCATGGTCAGGCGCTAGGCGAAGCGCTTCGTTGATCGGACCTTCTGCACGTTCTGGTCGATCCAAGGCGAGGAAGCATGCACCCAACTTCGTGAGAGCCATATGGTGATGAGGAGCTTGCTCAAGCACTGCAAGGAAACCTTCCTTTGCCTCTTCCCATTCACCGAGACGAGATTGTGCATCGGCTTTTGCAAAGACAGCAACGGCGAGTTCTGGGGCGAGCGATAGGAGGATATTCGCATCATCCTTTGCCTCGACAGCCTGGTCAAGTCCAAGATAACAACTGATTCGGTTGAGTCTCGCTCGAATGTGTTTTGGACGTTCATTGAGCGTTTCGGTGTACATCGCAATGGCGCGTTCAGCATTCCCTGATTTGATTGCGATGTTTCCACGCACATAGGCAATCGTTGGACCACTTCCTTGTATTTCTGCAGCATCGATGTAACGTGTTGCAGCATGGATATCATCGAGATCAATTGCTAACAATGCACCTTCAATGGAACAACTTGAGTCCGTATCACCTAGAAGTCGCTTAGCACGTGTAAGCGATTCGCTCGCCTCATCAAGCCTCTTCATGAGTCGCTGCGTGCGTGCCAACCCAAGCCATGCAACACCGAGTTCTCGATTGAGCTGAAGAGCCGCTTCAAACGATTGGATAGCAGAGCCAAGAAGAAGTTGATCGGTTTCTCCAGTTCCATCGCGTCGTCGATCCGCACGAGCCAAGTGAAGGCGTCCCTCAACGATGTGAAGTTCTGGATGATCGATGTTTGGAGGTGTCCCATCAAGAAGCGCCTGCGCGACCTCAATACGACCCTCTGCCAAACGTCGTGAAGCAACAGTGCTGCGGAGTTCAGCATCCATCGGATGCTTTTCAATTGCTTTTTCGAGAGAGGTTTCCGCTGCCATGACATCACCTGATTCAGCAAGCAAATCCGCCTTCAATACAATCAATTGAGCGCCGCCACAATCCAATGCGACAGCATGTGTGGCTGCTTTCAGCGCCTCCTTTTCACGTCCCTGCTTAACACTCAGTAAGATGGCCCGCAAGGCCCATGCCTCCCCAATCTGCCGGTCGAGGTTCAGACAGCTATCGACCGCTTCTAAAGCACGTTCACTCTCCTCAGCTTCGTGGAGCAACTGGGCATATTGGAGCCAGTAGTCAGGTTTCTTGTTGTCTTCAGCAAGTGCCTGTTCGATGGCATCAATCGCTTCATTGGATGAGCCAGCCCGATGACGCAGTCCAGCGAGGAGAGAACGATCTGCGGGGGTATCAAGCCCAAGTGCTTCAAGCCGTCGAACATCCTTCTCAGCGTTCTCGTCTCCTTGTTGAACAAGGATGTGAGCATGGGTTCGCAGTAAATCAGGATTATCGGGATCAATTCGTAGTTGCGCTTCCAACCAATGGAGCCGTAGGACATCATCCGCCTTGAGGAGGGCCACCTTCTCGAGGCCTTGCAACACAACTTCGTTTCCAGGCAATGCCTGATGTGCGACTCCGAAAGCGCTCTCTGCCCAGTTTAGATTTTGCAAATACAATGAGCAAAGTCCGACCTGCAGTGCTTGACGACCGTCCAGGCCCAATGTCGCCATTGTCAGACCATTTTGGTCGAGAACACTGAGGAGACGTGAAGTCATTTGGGCTTGCATTGGTGACAAGTCGATATCGACACGTTGTAGCGGGATTGAAGAATAAACAGCGTCAATTGCATTTTGTACCATGCTTGCTGAAACGATCCCACTTTCCAGTGAAGCAATCGCTTGGTGAGCACGCATGCCGAAATCGACGGTTGGGTGCGTTGCTCGCAAAGCTCCGAGCAAATCATCGTAATGATCGATTTTTTTCTGAAGCAATACCAACGCATCGGTCGTTTGTTTTGCATGTGCACCTTGTGATTCGGAAAGAACGATGGTCCGATCAGAGACGTTCTGCAAGGCGTTTCTTGCATGATAGAGGTTCCATGTAAGGGCGCTTGCTGCGCCAACCGATAGACCAACAACAAGGAATGTAACAGGTTCCATTGCTCGTTTAGTTGTTCAACTGCCTTTATGTTCTGCGGTCTTTATCAAGCATCAAACAGCTGTTTTCGAACCCTTTGGAAATCTCCAAAGGCCAACAATTTCGAATGAATTAGACCAAATCACGGCTCACATTGAAAACCTATGCAGTTGTATCAACCAACGGAGGAGAAAGCATGGGAAGTGATGATGCCTCCAAGGATTCCGTTGATTTGAAATCCTATCTTTCCGCTTGGGAAGCATTAGGGTTTGATGCACCTGCCTTCCTACAAGGCACTGCCCAATTCAAACCCTCTGAGTTCACTGATTTACAACGAACTGTTGAATCTGCTCAACATCTCAAATTTCGCATGAAACCGTTTGCATCATCAGAAGATGTTCGTCAGATGATTGATGAGTTTCGGAACCCAAACGATTTGGAAGAAGTAGAAGACAGATTCAATCAATGGAGTAAAGCAAACGCTCCATGGGAATCAGGATATTATCGATGGTTTCCTCAGTGGTTGATGAACGAAGAAATGCAAGATCAATTTTGGAACATCATCAACATCGCTGCATTGCTTGATGAATCTAGTTGGACCTCACTGGATTTGCTTCTTCCTCTTCTTGCACAGC
>JAAZUV010000214.1 GCA_018623995.1 Methanobacteriota archaeon | reverse complement strand
GTATGGCGTTCGTAGATGTCTGGGTATGTTTCAACAACCTTCTCTTCTGAGGATGGGGTTGAATTTCCAAAGCATCCTGAGAGCGTCATGCTGAGCATCATTGCCACGAGAAGAACGGCCAATCCACTCCTTCTCGCCATGTTCTTCCCTCGATGAGGTGACATAAACGGTTTGCGTCTTTTCCGCAAACTATGATTGATAGCAATGCTTGGGCTTAATCATGGAGGCAAGTGAAGCATGGGGCGTTCGTTGGGATGCCTCAACCTTGCCTATGGCAAAAACGTTCATGCAAGTCGCTTGTCGGAAGCAGAGCTTGGTTTGCCTTGCCGCCGATCGATACACAATGGCTGAATTGTTTGACCTGCTCGAAGCCGTGGGCGCTTCCATTGCAGCATTGAAGACACACGTCGACCTCATTGACGATTGGAATATGGAAGAGTGGAAGCATTTCTGTGAACGTGCCCAGGCATTGGACCTGCTTATCTTTGAAGACCGGAAGTTTGCAGACATCGGGAAAATTTCCCGTAAGCAAATGGGTGGGATCTACAACATCAAAGAGTGGAGTGACCTTGTGACAGCCCATCTCATCAGTGGACCAGATATCGTCGATGGGTTGCAAGCAGCATGGGCTGAAGCATCAAGAGAAGGCGGGGTTCTATTGCTCGCACAGATGTCAAGTCGTGGCAATCTTCTCAATCCTGAATACACTTCTACGGTTGTCGAAGCAGGAAGAGCCCATCCTGGAGTGTTTGGATTTATTGGAAACGGGTCCAATCCTGATTCTGTACGTGAGTTGCGTTCGAAGGTTGGTGAAGGCAAGATGATCTGGACACCCGGAGTCAATCTTGCGACGGGTGACGGAGAAATGGGTCAACGATACGGCGATCCATACGAAGCGGTCATGGCTGGATCGGATTGCATCATTGTTGGGTCTGGAATTCATGGGTCAAGTGACCCGAGTGCAGCTGCCGCTGCATATGCAGAAGCTTCGTGGAAAGCATTACTGGAGCGGTGAACGTGGAAGCGTTTCTGTTTCTGGTTGGCCTTTTGCTGTTTGCAGGTTTGCTCGCACTGCTGTACTGGGGCTATTGGAATGCCCGTAAATTGGACCGTCAAATCATGCAGGGCGATCCTTCACTTCTTACAACAAGCACCTACCAACGTGAACAAGTCATCCAAGCACCTCATGGCTCGACCATCATGGAAGGACAAATCGTTCAGTTACCCGGCCAATACGTTCGACCCATTCAGGTTCATCACAATCAATTACAACAGTGAATCAAGGTATCCTTGCTGGTAAGCAATACCTGCACCAAGACCTATGAGAACGAGCAACAACAGAAGTTTCTTTCCACGTTTTTTGGGACGGGCAACTTCGACGACTTCCGGTTCGATTGCTGGCAGTTCTGCTAGAGCGGGTAGAGGTTCGAGTGGTGGAAGCTCATCAATAGGAGGGAGTTGGATCTCATCCGGTTGTGGCTTGATGCGATCTTCGGGATACAATTCATCAAGGTCTTCAAGACCTGGAGCCTCGGGAATCGGTCCGAGAACTTGGTCCCAGATTTCATCCAATTGTGCTTGACTAACTGGTTTAGCAAGCCAACCTACGGCTCCGGCTGAGTAGGTTGCATGAACGGCTAATTCCCGAAGGCGGTTTGGAGCAATGAAGAGAATACGTGAGTCGCCACCATGCTCGCGCATTTCTAGGGCTGCAAGATGCCCGTCGAGTGAAGGAATGTCTAGGGACATAACGACGAGTTCTGGATCAAGCTTGATGTATTCGTCGACAGCGAGATCGCCATCTTCGCAAACTTGTGTCGCAAATCCTCGTTTCTTGAACACTTCACGCAAGCGCATAATCGACATCTGATTGTTGTCAACAATCAACACAGTCGGTGCTTCATCCGAGGAGACTTCGCTGACGTAAGACATTGCGACCAAATCCACTGAAACAATCCTTGCTCATCAATCAACCGATGAAATGATTGGAATTCGGTCATTCTTCGCTTGAAACGTCTTCGACCGGCCCTTCCCGTGGATTTTCGAAGGTTTGACGGACGTTTTCCATGTTCGCCTCTTCCTCTTCCATACGCTTCTTGCGTTTTGGGGCTTGCATGAATTGCATCTGTAGTTCACTGATAACGCCTTTCAACATCGCATCAGCAGATACATCGAGATTCCCTTTGGTTTTGTTCTGCAACATGCGGAGAATATCGATGATGTCCTTGGCCTCCGAGAAGTTGAATTGAAGCCCACCAGCAGGATGTTCCAAGAGTCCGAGATTGGCCATAGCAGAGCGTTGAAACATGTGAACGACGGTAAAAAACGTCTCAGTTTCTTTGTCTTCGAACATGATTCACCCTCACGAAAACATCTCATCCAACAACCAATCGGGATTGAACTGTAGGAGATCGTCGTACCCTTGACCTACGCCTGCAAAAACGATTGGTCGTCCTGTTGCAAAAGCGATTGAGAGGCCTGCACCGCCCTTCGCATCCGTATCCATCTTGGAAAGAACGGCTCCATCAAAGCGCATCATTTCTTGGAACATCTTAGCCTGATCGACAGCATCGTTGCCTGCAAGTGCATCGCCTACAAAGAGAACGAGGTGTGGATTCGCAACTCTTCGAACCTTTTCAAGTTCCTTCATGAGGTTGGTTTTGTTCTGCATTCTTCCTGCTGTATCTACCAGAACAACGTCGATGTTCTTCGCCTTTGCCGATTCGATGGCATCGCGAGCAATGGCTGCTGCATCGCCGCCACGTTGACTCGAAATGCATCGAATACCCAAGTTCTCACAATGCGATTCGAGTTGTTGAATTG
>JAAZUV010000213.1 GCA_018623995.1 Methanobacteriota archaeon | reverse complement strand
TCGGACAACCAATCATCATGAATTGACTGAAGCATTTGTTTTGGGTCGTGCAAATAGTAGATGAATTCCATTGAATGGATGAGGTCGTATTGCTGAGGAGGTTTTGTTTGTGGAAACAATGCAAGATGGTATCCATTGTTTGAGTCAGTAGCCTTTGCTTTCTCGATCATATGTTCTGCCCCATCAAACCCATCCGCTTTCTGACACTGTTCGTGTTGAGCTGCCAAGCGGACGACCCAACCGTTCCCGCATCCCAAATCTGCAAATGAAAAGGAATCGCCTTCCGATAGAACACGTTCGAGAGCAGCATCCAGCATCTCTCTGACCGAAGGCCCATGGCCGCGTTCCATACCCTCGTCTTTGCCTCGATGTGCCCAATCGTTGAACACGTCCGTTGCTTGCTTCATGCATCCGCGAGTCAATACGTCCAAAAAAGGCATCGAAAGCAACATCATCCTCATTCACATCGATTGATGCATGGGGTCAAATTCCATCGATGATGTCTTGTATCCAAAAGTCGAACCATATGCCACTGGAATGCTAGCTGTCTCAGAGCGACATACCATCGCTTGGGAATGTGCAGGTAACCCCGACGGAATCCCCGTTATCGTGATTCATGGCGGACCCGGGGGAGGCAGTCAACCCTCATATCGACAATATTTTGATCCTCAGAAATGGAACATTATCCAATTCGATCAACGAGGCTGTGGCCAATCAACGCCATACGCTGACCTTGAAGAAAACACAACCATGCATCTTGTTTCCGATATTGAAGCGCTTCGAACTCACTTCAACATTGACACATGGCATGTTTTCGGCGGTTCCTGGGGATCAACTCTCTCACTCATTTACGGAATCTCTCATCCAGAACGCGTCCGTTCATTCATCCTTCGAGGCATTTTCATGTGTAGGAAATCAGAACTGCACTGGTTCTACCAAGATGGAGCGAGTCATGTCTTCCCTGATGCATTTGAACCGTATCAACAACACATCCCTGCAGATGAACAATCATCCCTCATCCCAGCCTACTACAGTCGATTAACAAGCGAAGACGTCAACATTCGACGCAATGCAGCAAAGGAATGGACGCGATGGGAAATGGCGACAAGCCGATTGTTCCCAGATCCTGAATATCTCGATAAAGCAGAAGATCTTGATTTTGCCGTTGCATTTGCGCGAATCGAATGCCATTATTTCATCAATGGAATCTTTGTTGAAGACGGCTACATTCTCAACAACACAGATTCAATACAACACATTCCAACAGTCATTATCCAAGGTCGATACGATATGGTTTGCCCGGTCAAGAGTGCATGGGAATTGCACAAGCAATTGCCAAACTCGGACTTGCAGATCATCCCAGATGCAGGCCATTCGATGGGTGAGGTTCCGATTGCACGAGCGTTGGTTGAAGCGACAAATACGATTTGATTGGTTTAGATGAGCATTACAGTCTTGGAATGAGATGGTCATAATCATCCCCAAGGAGGCGTCGTCTTCATAGGGTAAAGGCGACTGGGTTGAAATGGAGGCATTCCTCCGGGTGAATATATGAGTGAAGAAGGAACCCTCACCCCTGAAGTTCGAATCGGTCAACTTGAAGAGGCTCTAGCCACGGAAACGGACCGTTTGAAGAAACTCTTCGCAGCCTATGAAACTCAAGAAAAAGAACTCGTCGATGCACGCGCAGAGATTGAAGTTCTTGAGAAAGAAATCATTGACAAGGAAATCGAGCGAGAAGCACAAGAATCGTTGATCGCTGAGAAAGATTTCCGAATTCGTGAATTGGAAATGAAAGCAACCAAGGCTGACAAGCGTGTCGAGCACTTGGAACCAGCTCTGCAAACCATGGAAGAAAAGTATTCACGTGAAAAGGACCGACTTGGCAAGGTCTTCGGAATCGCAGAAGAACTTGACAATGACCTCAAACTCGCTGTTTCTGAAATGAAAGCTCGAGACGACTGGTACGTGGCTCACATGACATTGTTCGAAGACCTCAACAAGGCTATCAAGGAACGATATGAGATGATTGAACGTGCAGTTGAAGCTGAGCGACAATCGCAGCACATGTCTCGTGCCTTCACCGATCGAATGGATGAGATGGTCGAAGCACGAGCAGCGGAGATGACCGTTGAAGAGGCTGAGGCTGTTATCGAAGAAGGAACTGGAGAAGAATCCGAGGCGGTGGAAGAAGCCCCTGTTGAAGAGGCTGCAGTCGAAGAAGCCCCTGCTGAAGAAACTGAAGCACCTGCTGAGGAAGAGGCTCCTGCAGAAGAAGCAGAAGCCCCTGCTGAAGAAGAGGCCGAGGCATCCTCTGCTGAAACGTGGAACTCGGATGTCGACCCTTGGGCTGACAACTGAGGTGAAACGCCTTGGCAGGTCTCGCCCAAGGAGGGCATGCTCCTGTAGCGACCTTCACAATTGCTGGCATTGCTATCCTTGTTGGTGGAATTTATCTTGATACGCTCAATGGGTTGATGCCATTGCTGGGCGTCTTTTGCCTGATGATTGCCGTATTTTTTGCGAACTTCTGGAGAGATCCAGATCGGCCAATCCCTCAAGATGCAGGAATTCTCGTTTCACCGGCTGATGGACACGTCATGTTTGTTCGCCGTGAGCGAGCGAATGGACGTAGACCATCTCGAAAGGAACGTGAAGAGGGCAACATAGAGCATGATGAACATACTGGAGATTGGTATCCAAAACCTTGCGAAAAACCACTTTCCTTTGAGACAGAGCAACGCTTTGTTCCTGTTGCGGGGGCGCATCAAGACTCAGATGTTTGGCGAATTGCCATCTTCATGTCACCGCTCGACGTTCACGTCAACCGTGT
>JAAZUV010000006.1 GCA_018623995.1 Methanobacteriota archaeon | reverse complement strand
GATTCTTGTTCTCCAACCGTTCCAGTTCGACATGGAGAATCTGCTCGAACCCGACGAATACGTCGAGTATCTCTCCGAACTTTGATGCGACGAAGTGGAACCATGTCGAATCCATTGCAGCGATTGAAGGAATCACTTCTGGCTGCACCAATCATCTGGAAAGGAGACTACCCGTATTTCATCCACCCTTTGACAGATGGAGTACCTCGTCTTGAACCGACGGTCCTTACTGCAGTTGTTGAATTGATTGAAAACGCTGTAAACTGGGAATCAATCGATCTCGTTTTGGGGATTGAAGCGATGGGGCTTCCACTAACAAGCCCACTCTCGATGAGAAACAACCGACCCCAGGTCGTTGTTCGAAAGCGATCTTATGGACTTGAAGGCGAACTTGCCATCGATCAATCAACAGGGTATTCCAAAGGTGAAATGTTTCTTAACGACATCGAACAAGGCGAACGACTCCTCATCGTCGACGATGTGTTATCGACGGGAGGCACCCTCGATGCCATCATTCGAGGCGTTGAATCTCTTGGCGCAGTGATTGAAACAATCATTGTCGTCGTCGAGAAAGGACCGGGATTGACTCAATTGCGAGAAAAATATCCGCACATTGAAATTTCATCCATTGTTCGACTCGAAATGGTGGACGGTAAAGTCGTCCTTCTCGATGAGGTGATTTGATGGATTTGGACAGACACGATTTCCAATTGGAAGAACTCATCGAGCGAATACAGAAAAACGACAACCGGCTTGTCGCCCTTCAAGTCCCTGAAGGATTGAAGATGCAAGCGCTTGAAATGATGGATGAGATTGAATCTGGTTCTGGAGCAAAGGTTGTTCTCGCTGCTGATCCATGCTATGGAGCGTGTGATTTGGTTCATGATAAAATGAAAATGATGGGTGTGGAACTTGTTGCTCACATGGGCCATTCGCAAATGAACATCGATTCGGGAATGCCGACGCAGTTCATCGATGTAACCTACGACGGAGACCCTGAACTTGCCCCTGTTATTCCTATGCTCAACGCCCATTTGGACATCGCCAAGAAGCGAATGGCTGAGCAATCAACGGACGAATTAAGTGAAGAAGAAGCGCAAGAACGCTTCATGGATGCAGTTGGCCGCATGACGCCTCTGAAAGACACGAAACTCGGCTTGGTTGGAAGTATACAACACTTACATCTCTTACCAGAATTCCATGACCGCTTGGAACAAGCCGGATTTGACGTAACGATTCCGATGGGAGGCGCACGACTCACCTTCCCAGGACAAGTTTTGGGTTGCAATTATTCTGGTGATGATGACACCATTGGACACTACCTCTTCCTCGGAAGCGGCGATTTCCATCCGATTGGATTAGTACTTCACACTGGAAAACCACTTGCTATGCTTGACCCGTATTCTGGTGACGCTATCGAGATGTCGTTCGAACGAATTGAACGAATTCTTCGTCAGCGCTTTGGATTGATTATGTCCTCCATGGACGCAGAAAAGTTCGGAATTCTTATCGGATAAAAACCAGGACAAATGCGACGAACACTTGCCCTTCGAATGAAGCGGTTGTTGGAAAAGCATGGAAAGAAAGGATATCTTCTGGCTCTCGAACATGTTGGTCCTGAATTGATTGATTTCTATCCAGTTGATGCTTTTGTCAACACAGCATGTCCTAGAATCGCTATCGATGATGCTGTCAAATATGCTAAACCATTGATCACACCGTTCGAGCTCGAAGTTGCACTCGGCGAGAAAAAATGGGAACTCGGATATCAATTCGATGAAATCCCCTGAACAACGCTCGATTTCTGTTTGGAAAAGAGCGAGTGTTCAAGAACGGTTGGCATTAAGATGCAATCAGCATGAGCGACTATCTCGACCGAATCGGTTCAGGATTCATCCTCCTGAACCCCGACCCTCTGGACTTTGATTACATTCCAGAGGCGATGGTAGGACGGGAGAGTATTCAACAAACTCTGGCAGGAAAATTCCATTCCATCGCTCATCCAAACGGTAGTGCGAACGTCGTCATTACTGGTCCTGTTGGAAGTGGAAAAACGCTTCTTGCACGAACGTTTTGCAGAGATATTGAACATCATCTGCGAAACAAGAGGCCGCTTCGAAGCGTCCACATCAACTGCCGAAATGCGACAACAAACGTTCGAGTTGCACAGCGTATCGTCCAGTCTCTGGACCCTGGTCACCCAGACCGTGGGCTTTCAATGGGTGAACTGTTAAGCAGTTTGAGAAAATTGTTGAGGAACAATGGACGTCACTTGATCATCGTTTTGGACGAAGTAGACCACTTGCTGCGAAAGTCTGGGAATGACCTCATCTACCAATTGCTCCGGATTGACGAAGATCAAGATGGAAGCGGCACACTATCCCTCATACTCATCAGTCAAGAACAAGTCCTCGACGTCCTTGAGAACGCGGTTATATCCAGATTTGGCCACACCAACCATCTGCCGATACCACCCTACGACATGAAAGGGCTTCTAGCAATTGTGCGGCAACGTGCTGAAGCTGCACTCAATTCCAAATCGTGGGATGAAGAACTGCTCAAACTGATCGCTACCTCTGCGGCCCCATCTGGTGACGCTCGACAAGTGATTGAACTGCTTGGTGCTGCGGTTGAACACGCTGAATCCGATGGACATAAAAGCATCCTTCCTGAGCATGTTCAGACCAAAGCACGCGATGTCCCTCAAGTCATGCCGGAGGATGTTCTCGACGAGTTGTCTGGCCACTCGATGTTGGTCCTCCTCGGTATTTGCCGGCGCTTACGGAAGGCTGAATTCATGACTAGCAAAGACGTTGAATCGATCTATGCAGTGGTTTGTGAAGAATACGAAGTCAAGCCCCGCAGCCATACGACCGTCTGGAAATTCCTCAAGCACATCGAGGGTTTGAACATCATTGCCACCCGGGTCGATACAGTCGGAGAAGGACGCGGACGGACAACGCATATCTCGATGCCGCATGCTCTACCAGTGGATGTTGCTGCTCGAATTGAAGGTCGTGTCGCCAGGAAACTGAAACGCTGATGAACAAATAGCATGCGGTGAGGCTAAATAGGGGTCGTTTGTCGCTAGGTTGCTAGAGGAATGCATCATGGCTGATGGAAATTCATTTGTTGCAGTGGTCAACGATACCACAACGAAGTTGACCCGTACCACTAAGAACGGTAAGGAGAAGACCTATTCTCCTTCATACAAGACCGTCATTGCTGGAAACAACCACGCTCAATTGCTGGGTAAAAAAATCGGCGACGTTATCGATGGAATCTTCGTTGGCGAAGGCGAATCCACGCTCACTGGATACAAGCTCGAAATCACCGGTGGTTCCGACAAGACAGGAACACCAATGCGTCGTGATCTCGACGGTGGTTCTCGTCAAGCCATTCTCGTCACCGCTTCGACCGGTTTCAAAGGACACAACCTTGTCTCCAAGACCAAGAAGGGTGAGAAGAAGCGATTCCGATACAAGCCAGAAGGTATGCGAAAGCGACGTGTCTTCCGTGGAAACACCATCACACAAGACACACGTCAAATCAATCTCAAAGTTGTCGATGCTGGAAACATTGGCCTCGACAAATTGCTCGGTGAGGAAGAAGCTGCAGCGGAGTGAAACCCGAGAGGGTTGAATCGGTGAACAAGGAGGAAGGGAAGTATGGCACGAACCCTTCCATCCCAACCTGAAGTCAACATTGGTCTTGTCGGCCACGTTGACCATGGAAAGACTACGCTTACTCAGGCGCTCTCTGGGGTCTGGACGGACACCCATTCTGAAGAACGTCGTCGGGGCATCTCGATCAAACTCGGGTATGCTGATACTGCCTTCTACAAGACAGACTCCGGCCAGTATTATGCTACTGGACGCCACCCAGAGGGTGGAAAGGATGTCGATTCTGAACTACAACGAGTTGTTTCCTTCGTTGATGCACCTGGTCACGAGACCTTGATGGCGATTATGATCACTGGTGCATCCATCATGGATGGCGCCATGTTGATGGTCGCTGCGAACGAAACCTGTCCTCAACCTCAAACCCGAGAACACTTGATGGCTCTGGAAATCGCTGGCATCAAGAACATCGTTATCGTTCAGAACAAAATCGACTTGGTCACAAGAGAGCGTGCAATGGAATCGTACAACGAAATCAAGACCTTCCTCAAAGGTACAATTGCTGAAGAAGCACCTGTTATTCCAGTTTCGGCCCACCACGATGTCAATCTCGACATCCTGATCGAAGCAATCGAGATGACCATTCCTACACCAAACCGCGATGCCGATGAGCGAGCAGTCATGCATATTGCACGCTCATTTGACGTCAACCGTCCCGGCACACGCCCTACGAAGTTGACGGGTGGAGTCATTGGAGGCTCGATTGTCGAGGGAACCTTCCGAGAAGGTGATGAAATCATCATAGGACCCGGACGCAAGATTGAGAATGGAAACAAATCTCACTGGGAACCGATTGAAACGACCATTACAAGCATGCAAGGTGGTGGCGGAAAGCGAGATCAAATGACTGCAGGAGGACTTTGTGGATTTGGAACACTCCTTGACCCATCGATTACAACTGCAGACAATCTCTCTGGCCAAGTTCTGGCAAAGAAAGGAGAACTCCCTGAAGTCAGAACAGAGTGCTCAATTCAGGTCAATCTGATGAAGAACATGGTCGCTGGCGATGGTGAAGAACCTGAAACCATTCATCCACTGCGCAACAATGAGATGTTGATGGTCAATGTTGCAACATCCACATCGGTTGGTATCGTCAAGGGTGTTGAGAAGAACAATGCCAAACTACACTTGCGTCTCCCAATTTGCGCAGACAAAGGACAACGAGTATCGCTCTCACGCCGTGTTGGTGCGCGATGGCGTCTTATTGGTCACGGAACCATTCAATGAGGTGAATGCATGGGCGACGTGCTCATCGATGCCTGTGGTTGGGTCGCACTCATTGATGGATCGTTCAACATTGACGTAGCGCTTTCGAACCTTGTCGGGCCGCCTCATTTCATCCTCATCGGCTTGGTTCAAGAAGAGCTAGAAGAGATTGAAGCAAATCGTCCCCGTGGAAAAAAACTGATGCTTGACCTCTTGATGCAGCGGTCCACATTTGTTGATTTTCCAGCAATGCACACAGATGATGCACTGCTTAATGTGGCTGATGAGCGAGGCATCCCTCTCCTCACAGTCGATGCAAATCTCAAACGTAGGGCCCTTGAGAAAGGAATTGGGATTCTTGAAGTGGTCAAGGGCAAGAACATCAGGCTGGTTAATGGTCTATAGAGAATTTTTGCAGAGAATATTAATCGCATAATGAGAGATTATTAAATAAAATTCTAAATTCTCAATAAAACGTCGGTGGACTTATTATATATCGCGACTTTTCTAATAGAATCATGGCAGTCGGCATGAGCACCCACATGAGTAATGAACAACGCTCTCTCCGCTCCAAACTCATTCAACTTGGTGCGAATGAGAACACAGCAAGCGTCCTTCTCTGTCTGCATTATCATGGGGCTTCAACCTCGAAGGATCTCCAGTGCCAATGCAACATTCGACAACCTGATGTGAGCATGGCCATTGCGGAACTCCGTGAAATGAATCTTGTTCATTTTTCTCCAAGAACCGAAGCAACTCGTGGCCGTCCGGCCCACATCTACCGACTTCGCAACAACCTCGAACAATCGATTCAACCCTTTGTTAATCAAGCACGAAAGCGAGCAAAAGAAATCCTCAATGATGTAGAAGTTATCTCTGACTTGGTTTCGAAAGTTGAGCCACAACACAACCGTGAATTCACGGCAGCGTGAACAAGACGTCGTCTCCATGTCCGTCAAGCAGACGGAGTTTGACGCCTGCATCAATCCAAGCATGGGCGTAATTGATTGCTCCAAATGCACGAACAAGGTCGCCTTGGTCCAAGAAGTACTGTGCATCATTCGCATAGTCGTCTGCCATCGACAGCAAGGTCTTGAGCATGGTTTCTTGTTCAGGCGTTGATGCCAAAGGAGTGGCTTTCGCACGGGCTTTCTCTGTAATCGAAAGGTAGTGTTTCACACGTTCCACCGTAAGGGTTTGATCAGGATTCAGCTGAATCACCACCCTTTTGTCGTTTCAGAAGGCGCTGTACGTCCTCTTTTCGCCCCAATGCTTCGTAGAGTTCGATTGCACGAGACAAACGCCCCTCATCTTCCGCAGTGAGTGCTCTCTGGAACAATTGTCGACGTTCTTCCCATGAACGAGCGAGTTTCGCATCTGCTGCTTCTTTTTGTCGATGGCGTCGTTGTTCCTCTGCAAGATGAGGTGCTACCCAACGTCGTACCAAACCATCTCGACGACATGTCACCATCGAATCACGTCCAAGGTTGATCAACATATCACCGAGATTCATGCCCTCTCCAATTCTTGTTTCACCGGACTCTGAGCTCATGTGATCGAGATGTCCTTCGATACCAAGCACCCACCATCCATCACCAGCACGCGTTGCAACGAGTGGCTCGAGAGATTCAATCTCGATTCGCTCAATGGCATCCCAACCGTACGGATGTGGGATTCCGTCCCATAACTGTCCATCAGCAGATTGGAGAAGCATATGGCCTTCATTCAGCGGAGAAACCCAACTCCATACAGTCGTATCGACAACTCGACGTTTGTCTTGCTGAGCAATTTGACCACAATACACGACTCCGCTTGCATCTTGCCAGAGCAGATGTTCTCGATCTAACCATCCGATGAGCCGTCGAACAACACCAGAGTGCATGCGTCGTATGCCAACACCGTTTGCATCAAACAAGTGCAGATTACCATCTCGTCCAGATATGACCCAGCCTCCGCCAGGGCGGTTGAGAAGTTGCAAGAAGCCCCCAGGACATGAACGACCCTCATGAACCATTGAGCCATCGACCGTATTGAGAAGATAGAACGCGTGTGCAGCCAAGACACCAATCCTGCCATCTGCATTGCAAATAGCATGAACCTTAAACGGCATACTTCGTTCCCATTGGATCTTATTGGATTCATCGAACAGAACCAATTCAAGCCCATATGCCACACATAGATGTCCATTGACAGATTCAATTGCACTCACTCTTGATGGTGCTTGCCAAGACCAACTTACCGACCATGTCATCATTCATCACCTCCAACAATACCCCAAGCAATCAATTGTGCTAACGCACTCCTCGTTAAACCAAACATTCGCGAACGCCCAACCATTCGAGCATGCAGGATTCCAGCCTTGTGCAGTCGATTGCAGATTTGGGAAAGACGGGCCCGTTTGATGGAAAGGCGTTCAAGCAATGCAGGATCGGAGGGGGAAATTGTCCGACCTTTTGCTTCAGCAACGACAATTGTTTCAGATGCTGTAAGAGAACTAAGCACTGCTATGCTGAGAACGTGCTCTTCCTTCTCAGTCAAGCGTGGCCTCGACAAGGCACGGAGTTGCTCAATAAGTTGTTGATCACCATGCAAACCTGTTCCAGAAGGTTGCAAGACTTGAGTCAAAAGTCGTGTGAAGGTTTCGATAGCATTCATATCGAGTTGACTTGGTTCAGAGATTTCAACTTCCTCCGAGTAGCCAGAATCCAATGGTTCATCGTAGAAGGTATTGATCTCTTCTGATTCAATGGCCTCGACTTCGTCACCTTCATCTTCCTCAAACACAGGTTGGATTTCTTCAGCAGACCAAAACGCAGTTCCTTGGTCTGTTTCCCTGAATTGACCTTCGGGAACGGGACTTTTGTCTTCAATTGCGATGATGTTACGATTGCGTAATCCTCCAAAAGCACCTACAAAGGGAAGGCTACGTTCTGTGAAATAGGTATCTTCTGAATCCTCACCCCGTACCTCTAAGTGCTCAATTAGGTCATCTTCTGGCTCTTCCTCAGGTAATTCTAGGGGCTCATCAAGAATCTGAAAATCCAGATCGAAGCCGCTAGCTTCTGTCATTCCAGGTGTTTGTTCCCATTCTTCTTCCACTAGTTCATTATCCAACGGTTCATCCACATCCGTTGAAGATGGAAGGTTCTCAACGAATTCAGGCTCAGGAACGACTTCTTCTATCGATTCGACCACTGGAGGTTCATACATAGGCTGAGACAAAGGACTGCTTGAGGCATTGTGCGTTCCTGAAACAACGTTCCGAAGAACTCGAATCAGAGCACCTGGGTGGCCACTCTGACTCAATTGGAGGAGTCGGTTTGCATCTTCGCTTGACATTTGATATGGTTGCGTAGCCACTTTTGCAATTCGCCTTTCGACCATGGCTTTGATGCCATCTTGCCCCAATTCAGGCATCGTTCGTAGTTCAAAACGCTGAAGCAATTGTTCGGAAATAAGAGATTGTTGTTGAGGATTGATGGCAATAATGATCAGCGCAGGTAGACTCTCAAAAAAGTGAAGCGAGGAGCGTAAGCATGCTTCCAGAGAGGAAAAATCCGCCATATCTGCATCGATGGTGATGAGAGGGAGCATTTGACGCGAATCGTGAAGCATACGACGTAATTCACGATTCAATTTGGAGTAATCATGCGGCGGCGAACCATCGATGAGTTGTGCATACATGTCTTTGAGCAACTCAACTCCGGGCTCAGAGAATGCAATCCGATCAATCTTCAAATGAAGGTTCGTTCTTGAACTCAAACATTGCATGAACGATGTTTTTCCAGAACCAAATTCTCCCACGAGAAGGATACGGTTCGCCGATTTGAAGGTGATTTTCCGTTCAAGCTCATCGAACAACGCATGACGACCAACCAACAAATCGGATTCATCTTTCTCCAACGGACTGGATGAAAATGGATCTTCGGTTAGTGAAGGAAAACCAAAATCGATTGTATTTCCATGCATGCCCGAGCAACTTTGACCAAGTATATGATATTTCACGGATGGAAAAGGACTTAGCAACGTGTTATGAGACGTTAATCAAATTACCAAACGGATTTTGTACCGCTAATTAACGCTGCATTAACACAATTTTAACGCGTTAATTTAAGCGTTACACCCGTTAATAGCCTCCGATTGGTTCATGCATCTCATACCCTTGGGTCAATTTGAGTGGACACCATGCCTGTGGACAACAGCCGCCTCAAAGGCTTCTACAAACTTGATGTTGAGCAACGTCGACGAATGGTTGCAGACCTAGCTAATCTCAATGATGAGCACATCGCTGCACTGGCTGCAAGTGGAGAATTGGATGATGCTTCAGCAGATCGCATGATTGAGAACGTAATAGGGACTATGTCGCTTCCTGTTGGTGTTGCAACCAATTTCATCATTGATGGAAAGCACTACGTCGTCCCATTTTGCCTCGAAGAATCAAGTGTTGTTGCTGCTGCATCCAACATGGCAAAGCGCTGCCATGCACAGGGAGGATTCACTTCCAACAACGATGCTCCAATGATGATTGCTCAAATCCAACTCCTTGATGTCGAAGATCATGATGCAGCCATTCAGCAAATCGAAGAAAACAAAATCCAATTGATGGAACTTGCAAACAGCCTACCCTCAACAATGATTCGTTTGGGAGGAGGATGTAAGAACATAACGACTCGCTCACTTGAAACGCTATCTGGACCAATGCTCATCGTGCATATCCACGTCGATTGCCGCGATGCAATGGGCGCCAATGCGGTCAACACAATGGCTGAATTACTTGCGCCAGAATTGGAAAAGATGACATCAGGTCGCTCGCTCTTGCGAATTCTCTCGAACCTGGCTACTCAACGACTTGCACGGGTTACGGCAACCTTTACTCCAGAAGAGATGAGCAATACCGGCGATGCAGATGATGGAAAAAACATCATCGATGGCATTCTTGAAGCGCATCACTTCGCCATGGCAGATCCTTACAGAGCTGCAACACACAACAAAGGCGTCATGAATGGAATCTCCGCTGTTGCCGTTGCTTGTGGCCAGGATTGGCGAGCAGTGGAAGCAGGATGTCACGCCTACGTTGCTTACCATCAAGGACGATACGGATCAATGACGCACTGGGAGAAGGACTCAGAAGGCAACCTTGTCGGAACAATCGAGACGCCTATGGCTGTTGGGATTGTCGGCGGGGCATCAAAGGTCCACCCAGTTGCACGAGCCAACCTCGAGATTCTCGGTGTTGAATCTGCTCAAGAATTGGCATCAATCATGGCTGCAGCAGGTCTTGCCCAGAATCTTGGAGCATTGCGAGCCTTAGCCACGAGTGGAATCCAAAAGGGCCACATGCGCCTCCATGCCAAAAATATGGCTGTTAGTGCTGGTGCAGTCGGCGAAGAGATTGAGAAAGTTGCTCAACAATTGATTGCAGAAGAAGGTCCGAAAACGCAAACAAGAGTTGCTGAAATCCTGAAAGAGTTGAGAGATTAATCACTCTTCTTCGAGTGGCAATGTTGCCTGAATAAGGCCATCTTCGCCAACATCTTTCAATGCCTCAGAGTCCATCCCATCGAACAATCCTGCTTCAGAGACCTGTTCTCTGAACCATTTTCGTACTTTTCGCAGATCGGTATGTGGACAGCCAAACGCTTCCGAGAAGCGCCTCGTTGTCGTCAAACGTCGTGTATTTCCATCTCTCCTTCGCATAATCATCCCGTACTGAGAGAGTTCACGTACGTAATCGTAGGCTTTCTGACCGAGAAGTTCAACAAGGCGTGACTGAGGCATCGGTTGGTGATAAGCGATTAATGCAGCAGCCTTGAGCAGCTTCTTTGGCATCTCCGTCTTGGTTTCTTTTGGCAAGTGATCCGCAACATTTGGACGCACCTCCATGGCCCATTTACCACCGATTTCAACAACCCTCAATGCACCTCCTCGACGTCGTTTAATGGTTCCTTGGAGGGAGGTGAGCGCCTCTGAAATTTCTTCCTCCTCATAGCCAAGTGATTCTGAGAGTTCTTTGATGGAGAGCGACTTACCAGAACCAAACAACGTGGCTTCGAGGAGCGTTTCTAATTCTGGTTCCGACATTTCTTCACCTACTCGACCAACCATTCGTGTTCGTTGAATTCTGGGACTGCTTCTTGCTGCTCTTTTTCATGCTTCAATCTCGCCTTTTCTTCTGCAAGACGTGCTTTTTCTGCCCGCTCTTGAAGACGCTCTGCATGCAATTCAGAACCTGTCTTGGAATCATCTCGTGCGATTTGTGCCTCTTGATCTGCTTCAATTGTGGCAGCGAGAACTTCTTCAAACGTGCTCAGATGTGGCCAAAGATCCTCGATCATGATGACATCGTCGAGATTGTTCCCTTGCGTAATCGAAGCCATGCCCTTGTGAGTGAGAAACAACCCTGCAATGAAAGAGCTGACGCGAGCATCGTCATCGTATCCTTCTGGGATGGTTCCAAAAGCGGATTCAAGGATTGGTACGAGTGTTTTGATGACAGATTTGAGCGGCACATTGTTGCTTTCCATCGTTTGAGTTGTTTGACGCAATGCGTTCCAACAGCGCTCAATGTCTCCATCGAGGTCTTCATTGTGCATTCTGCCACCAACGTTTGAAACCATCTCTTCAACTTCAAGTGCGTGAGCAATGCGATTCTTCTCACGCAGCTTTAGCGCATCAGCATCATCAGCGGCATCTTTCAATGCAGAGAGCAGTTCGCCCAGCGTCACGGGACGCCCTTCTTCGCGGCGAACGCGCTCATCAAATAGATTCTCAAGTACGTCGTCGGCACCGCCTTGCAACACTGTATTCGTAAAATGGAACTCGTGATCATCGTACTCTGCTTCCCATCCGAAATCAAAACTCGTATCCCAATCGTCTTCGCCATCTTGATGCTGAATTCGATCGAAGAGATGCGCAGCCTGGTAGTTCAGAACCTCCCAAGCCATACGGATGAGGCGCCCGCATGCAGGCAAGTCCAACTCACTTGCCTGAGACTTGACCCGCTTCATGAATTGTCGTAGAAACGATGTCAAATCGATGTTCCATGCATCAAGACCTTCACTACTCACGAGAGAAAGTACGAGAGCGACACTCCGGTCAAATGGGTCCTCAAGCGTCTGATGCTCAGCTTCTTCCGCTTGAGCAATCATGAGAATACGGTCGGCATAAGCGTTGATTCCTTCAAGATCATCATCTCCACTTTGCAGGAGTTGATCAATGACATCTTGCCGCAAAAACCACTGATCGAGTCCTTGCTGAATCATTTCAAACACCTCATTCATCCAATTCGATGCGCTCTTCAGCATGTTCTTCAGTCGCTTCATTCAACTCAGAAATAGCATTGGCAAGAGCCGTTCGCTCCTCAATGTCTTCATTGGTTTCAGCCGTTCGCTCAGCCAATGAATTCATGCTTTCGTCATCCTTCATGTGCTTCAACAACCCACCAAGGCTCTGTGGTGCTGGAAGTGCATCGGGAACCCGAGGCATCTCTGCGAGTGTTTCTCGCTCTTCCTTGGCACGCTGTTCGTTCTTCGCTGCAGCGGATTCTGCTTCTTTGAGTGCTTGTTCGCCAAGAGCGATGGCTTGTTCCTGGTCGAAGTCAATGATTCGACGGCTGCAACCATCTCCGCCGTGCGTGATGCCAATGTGATGGTCAGCCAATTGGAGGGAGACCTTTCGCAATGTCACCATGATGAACTGGGCTGCCTTGCTTCGCTCTCGACACATCTTGGCGATGCATTCAGCATTGACGCTGTCAAGGTTTTGATCGACTTCATCGAAGTAATAAAACGGACTTGGGTCGTAGTCTTGGATTGCAAAGATGAGTGCGAGTGCAGCAACCGATTGCTCTCCACCAGACAGTTGATGTCGAGTAACGTTGGAAGACTTTCCTTTTGGCTGGGCCCAGAGTTCCAGACCACCCTTGAACGGCTCTTCCTTATTCTCGAGATAGAGTTCTCCACGGCCACCATTGCTAAGTGACTTGTAGACCTTCTTGAAGTTCTCATTGACCTTTTCGAGTACATTGAGGAGTCGCACCTTTCGTTGCTCCTCGAGTCGCTCTGCTACATCGATGAGGTGCTTCTTTCGCTCCTGGAGCTTCTTGAAATCCCCGGCCATTTCTGCAAGTCGTTGCTCAACAGCATCGTATTGTTCAATGGCACGCATGTTGACCGCACCGAATTCTTCGAGTCGGCGTTCAAGGCGACGAATACGACGATCGATATCAGCAACAGAGTCGAGAACGGTTCCGTCCTCGGCCGGTTGGATACCAATGGAACCCATCTCCATCTCAACATCGTACAATTCCTTTCGCTTTGCCTGAATGGTTCGTTCGAGTTCGGTTGAAAGCGTTCGATGACTGCGGGCCTGATTGGCTTTTTGGGTCAATGTGGAATTGAGACTGGCCCGTTCTTCGACGAGTTCAATGCGCTCATCCTCCAGACCTTTGTTTTCCTCTAGGAATTGCGCACGTTCCGCTTCCTTTTCTGCAAGAGTTGTCTCATTCTGCCCAACATCTCGCTTGAGGTTAGCGACGTTTTCTGCACGCTCTTTAACGGCACAATCGATTTGGCTCAAACGTTCTTTTTCGCTAGCAACCGTTGAAGTAAGCAATGTCTTACGTTCTGAAATTGAATGCAATGAAACCTCTGCGTTGGACCGCATCCCTTCTGCTTGGGTGCGCTTGACTGTGCATTCGTGAAGACGATCTTTGAGGTGCTGTGGACTTGCATCCTCAAGTGCGGTTTGGGCGCTTGCTCGCAGAACTTCACCATCGGCCACCTTCGATTCGGCCTCATCGAGCGCTTCCAATTGCGCGCTTGCAAGTCCTTCCAAACGATGCAAGTCGTCTTTCAAGGCTTGAACCTCTCCAATGTTCTTGGAGTGAGCCTTCTTGAAGGTCGTGACTTCAGAGCGTAGAGTTTCTCTACGAATTGCGCCGTCCTCGTTGGCCAACTCATTGATCTGTTGACGGAGAGAATGTTGTTCCTTGCGGACGTCAGCAAGCGCAGCAGAGACCGTATCCGACATCAAACGTAGGCGATCAATTTCCGCACTCAAGCGCTCAACCTCCTTTGCCCCTGCAATTCCGCCACCGAAACTAACAGACATTCGTTGGCGTGAACCACCTACCATGGCACCTCCTGCTTCAGTGACATCCCCGCGCATCGTGACAAGGCGAACACCACCCATGTTCTGACGGGCAATGTCCATGTTCTGAACAATCAATGTATTTCGTAATGCAAACTTGATGGCCGTATCAATTCGCGGATCGTATTCAAGCAATTCGTAAGCGAAACCGATGACGCCTGGTTTTCTGGCAACCATCATCGCCTTTCCTCCAGCACGGCTGGTCGAGAGTTTGTTCAATGGAAGGAAGGTTGCTCGCCCAGCCTTTCGCTGTGCAAGCCAGCGAATTGCTTCAGCGGCTACCTCATCGGAATCGACAACAACCGAGGTCATGGCTCCACCAAATGCGGTGGCAAGTGCAGTTTCATGTTCAGAATCGATTGGAGCGCACAACTCAGCAATGGTACCGATGATGCCTTTGATCTCACCACGATCACGAGCACCAAGAATGGCTGCAGCACCTCCGGCCATCCCTTTGGAATTGGATTTGTTCTCCAATTCTGCTCGTGCGGAACGGAGTTGTCGTTCGGTTTCCGTCATTTTCTTCTCGACAGCTGCCGACTCTTCGAGAAGACGAGATTCTGCTCGCTCGGCATCAAGAATTTCTTGAGTCAATGAAGAGCGATCGACCTTCTTTCCTGCGGATGCTTCCTTGAATTCTGCTTCTTTCTCTTCAAGTTCGAGTCGGGATTCCTCAGCAGTCTCTTGGGCCTTGGCGAGATTTGCTTCGACGAGTTCTGCTTGTGCAGCCGTTCTGTCGACATCGGATTGTGCAGCAGCAACGGTCTGCTTTGCATTCTCAAGTTGCTGGATGGCGTCGCTCAGAGCTCGATTGAGTTCTGCATGATTCTTTCCTGAACCCTCGAGGAGTGCCCGAACCTTGTTTTCCTCAATCTGGGCTTCTTCGAGGAGTCGTTCCGCCTCTGCCATCTGGTCCTGACTGGTTTGTACCTCTTCGAGGAGTGTCGTCAGAGCCGCTTCTGCTTCTTGATACCGTTCAAGCACCTGCTCACGTTCCTGTGCATCATCGATGTTGGCTTGTACAGAATCTTCGATTCGATCTTTGTCACGATCGATTTGAACGCGCAGATCATGGATGGCTTGCGACAAACCATCGCCTTCATCACCGAGCAATGCATCGATTTGTTTCTGAATTTCTCCAATCCGGTCATCAAGTTCGACCAATTTCTTACTACCGGTCTTGACCTGTTCTTCAAGCGAAGTTGCTTCTTCAACGAAGCGCAATTGTTCAGCAATCTGGTGTTCCAATTCCATTCCAAGACTTGCAAACATGGCCTGATAGCGTTGTGAGCGTGACGTAAGGAGCTCATCGGTAATGGATTGAGCTTTCATAGCCACTTTGCGTTCTTGCTCAAGTTCCTTGAGTCGTGCTTGCTGCTCTTCCTCGAGCATGCCAATGCGTTCAATGTAAGAGTCAACACTTTCCTTTTGTTTCTTGGCTTTTCGAATTTCATCATCATACGATGTGACGCCTGCAACACCATCGAGCACCTTTCGGCGTTCAATCGGCGTCATTCGTGCAAGCCCGGTTACGTCCCCTTGAAGGACAATGTTGTAACCGTCAGGGCGAGCGTTGGCAGCGTTGAGGAGCCGATGGAATGATTTCTGAGAAGATTCTTCTCCATCGAGCAAGTAACTGGACACGACGTTGTCTGAGGCAGTGAGACGAATCGAACGTGTCATTCTCACCTCATCGCTTTCGATTGGCAATCGACGGCGCCCGCTTGAGAGAACTGGATTTCCAAAAACGAGCGTTACGGTACAACCTCGTGCGGGTTTGTAGCCTTCTGCACCGTTGAAGATGAGTTGTTTTGTGTTCTGTGCACGTATGGTTCTCGTCGATTTTGGACCGAGAACGAACTGGATGGCATCGCCACAGTTGGACTTCCCTGAACCGTTTGGACCGGTAATCGCAGAGAACCCACGATCAAGAGGGATGACCACTTCCCCACGGAATGACTTGAAATTCTCCATCTCCAGTGCTTTCAGAAACATCCCAATCCCCTTTTGGCCAAATTGACCTTAGGTCAAACACCGTACATCGAGGACATTTAAACAATCGGTTGATTATGCGTCGGAGCATCTCGTTTTTGAGGTCGAAAAATACCGCCGATTTAATCAAACAACACCGCTCATTCGACACTCTTTGCAACCGCCACCTTTGCAGAATGGACAGGTTGCTCGGACTTTGGGTGAATTGCGTGTTCGGAAAGGCACCAGATGAGCATCACGATCGAGCAGGCGACTGCGACGAGCGAGTCCTTCCCTCGAAGCTGACATTGAGCGTGCTTTCTCATTGAACACTTCTTGGACTCGACGCTCTTTTTCACGACTGTGTTCCAAACGCTGATAGTTTTCTTCGAACTCAGAGAGTTCGTATTTCGGACCTCGAATCAAGAGGGCCCCTACCACTGCAAAAAGAATCTGTACCATCCATGGATCAAACGGCAACGGGATGACATCAGCGATGCTTTCAGAATTCGCGGATGTTGGTAGCCACTGGAGGCGATCAAGAATCGCGAGTCCAAACAAGACGACACCAGAGATGAACATCACTCGTCGTATTCGCTTTGCGAGACGCGGATCGGAAGGCATCCTGAATCGCCCTGCGGTAACAATCAGAATACCCCAGAACAGGAGAAGAATATCTGCTGTACCCCAAGTGCCTTTCTCACTCAAGCAAAAAGCGGTCCCAGTTTCCTGAATCTCTTTCTCCATTTCAGGAATCGTACAACCAGGATCGGCGAGTCGAAGAACATCCAACCGAGACGAGCCAGCTCCTTCGACAACGTTCTCTGCCACAATTCCAAAATGGACATTAGCGATGACGAATACAATCGTTGCAAGGCCCAGCAAGCCGATGAGCTTCCGCAACATGGTAATTCCTAGAATCCGAGACACATAGCCCTATCGCTGCAACAACCGATGTCATCAAGAACAGCGAACCTATGGGCTCAAACATGCCTCGTGTACTCATCATTGGTACAGGCATTGCTGGACTCTTTGCAGCCTTACGTCTTGCAAACGAAGGTTTTGAAGTTGAGATCATTACCAAGCAGCGACCAAAGGATTCCTCGACCAATTGGGCACAGGGAGGTATTGCGGCGATTCTTGACAAAACCGATTTGCAAGAAATCGACGGTCACATCAAAGATACGCTCGATGCAGGTGATGGCTTGTGCGACGAGGGGGTTGTTCGCATGGTTGTTGAAGAAGCAGGTGAACGAATCTTGGATTTGCTTTCCATCGGTGTTGAGTTTGAGCGAAACAAGGATGGAGCGTTCCAACTGGCACAAGAAGGCGGCCATTCCTCAAGACGCATCTTGCATGCAAAAGACGCAACTGGGAAAGAGATTGAACGAGCGCTTACAACGGCTGCACGAGAACACGACCGAATCACAATGCGCCCGAACACGCTTGCAATCGACCTCATTCAACGACAACACAAATCACCGAGTAAGGGCGTTTGTGGAGTTTGGGCACTCGATCAAGATACGAATCAAGTCATGACCATCGTTGGAGATGCCGTCATTCTTGCAACTGGTGGAGCTGGGCAGCTTTGGGAGAAGACAACAAATCCATCCGTGTCAACAGGCGACGGTATTGCCATGGCCTATAGAACAGGGGCCTCCATCATCAACATGGCCTTTGTACAGTTCCATCCTACAGCACTCGTCGTTGAAGGAGAGCGTCCTTTTTTGATCACTGAAGCATTAAGAGGAGAGGGCGCAGTCTTACTCGACCAAGAGGGATATCGTTCATGGAAAGCAAGTGGTCAAGAAGACCCTGCATCGTTTTCGTTTACTCTGCAAGCCTCATCTCTCGGCTCAATGGCGACACGAGACGTCGTAGCAAGAGCCATCGATCAACGCTGTGCAGAAACAGGATTCTCACACGTCTATCTCGTCACTGAACATTTGGAGACCCAACGTCTTAACGAGCGATTTCCAATGATTGCAGAACGATTGGGTAAGGACGGACTCATGCTCGGAATCGACCCACTACCTGTTTCACCAGCAGCGCATTACATCGTAGGAGGCATCGAAGTGGACGATGTTGGTTCGGCATTGCTGGCAGAATCAAGGCAACCCATTCCAGGATTGTTCGCCATTGGTGAAGTGGCGTGTACGGGCATGCACGGTGCGAATCGACTCGCCTCAAACAGTCTCTTGGAGGCCGTAGTGTTTGCTCACCGATGTTCAGCACATCTCATCGAGAATGGAATTTCCGAGATTGAATTCTCGCCTCCAAACTGGCGCTCCGATGGATTAGGTGAATTGCAGGAACATGGTCCAGTCGCTCACGATCGTGCTGCACTGAACCAAACAATGCGATTCGAAGTAGGCGTATCGAGACGATTTGCTCGATTGCAACGGGCGATACGTCGCTTGCAATTGCTCGAAAAAGAAATCGATGTCATTTGGAAATCGAGTCTTCCGACACGTGAAATCGTCGAATTGAGAAATATGATTCTGGTCGGAATTCTTGTTGCAGAAGATGCGGAACGTCGAGACGAAAACAGAGGATTGCACTTCAACAAAGATCTCAACGAAGATGTTCAATGATGGATGCAAGAGCATGGTTCAAGGGCGTTTGAAGGCCAACCATTTCACCACGACGGCAAATTTCTCCATTGAGAGCGTTGATTTCAGTTTCACGTCCTGAGCGAATGTCTTGCAACATGGAACAACGATTGCCACGTGTTGCCTCGAGGACAGTACGTAACTGTTCGATGAGAATGTCATCGTCAGCAAGACGTACGCCTTCTGCACGTGCAATCATTGCACCTTCAAGCATGACACTTACAGCAGATTCAAACAACATTGGTTCAAGTAGCGCACCGTTTTCTTTTCCAAGCAATCCTGCAATCGGATTGATCGCAATATTGAGGAGCATTTTGTTCCAAAGCAGGACGCGTCCATCCGCTTCCCATTGTGGTTGAAGGCCTGCTTCACCGAAGAGTTGCATGAGTCCTTCAACCGATTGTTCAGTATGATGATGCATGAACGGTCCAATGGTGACCTGTCCAAGGCCTGCCCAGCAAACGTGTCCTGGCTCAGGACGATAAGCCCCATGTGTTGTCGTCGCGGCAAAGACGCGATGTGCTCCAAATGTCTGAACCAATCGTTCTTCATGACCAAGCCCATTAGCAAGGGAACAAACGATGCCATCGATACGAAGCAAATGTTTTGCTACAGCAAGATGCTGCTCAAAGGCAGTGGTTTTACCAGTCATCAAAACAACATCACAAGATGATTCAACCGATTCTGGTAAGGCCTGTTCTTCGAGAAGAATTTCCCACTGCTGTGCTGGTATTGAAGATTCTTTGATACCCGAAATAGTAAGCCCTTCGACTGTAAGGTGAGCAGCATGAAGCCCTCGCCCGTAGAGAAGCAAATCGCAGGATGTCGAAGCCAAACGTCCTGCAATTAATGAGCCGATGGAACCAACACCAACGATGCCGATTCTCAAGACTGAGCCTCCATGTAGGCTCCAAATGTGACCAGAATAGCTCCGTCTTGGTGCGTGAACTGGTAAGTGTTGAACATAGCATCAGGAACGTCAAGTGTGAAATTGTTCCAACCACTGGAGAGGGAACTCGGCAACGTAGTCAGATCCCAAGCAACATCACCAAATGCGTCGTGACGCAAAACGATGTCCAAATCATTGCTGTTGTAGAGGGCAATCTCCAGTTGCGATGTTTCAGATGACATTGGCTTATCCCAAAGGCGATGCGTTTGGTTGTTCTGATACAGAATCAAATCAGGGCCTTCTTGGACCGTGAATTTGGATGCAAGACCGTCTTCTTGGTTGCAATAAACATAGGTATCTGCGGGCAACTTCAGATGGAGACTTTCATTTCCTTCGATAGAAGGAATCCTGTGTTTCGGTCTGATGCTCAAATCCCAGGACCAGTTGTTGTCGTTCGATTGAGGAGGTGCTGTCAAAAATCCATCATCTGGGCATGATGATGCATTCTCTTGATACAATGTGCCTCCCTGTTCAAATGGAGTGCTCCATCCATGCGTTCCATCGATCAGCCATCCATTGTCCGATGCAGATACGATGTGCGGCCACGTTGCGTCAAAACCTACCACGAACGACAACTTGCCGATGTTGACCGATTGAAGAAGTGATTGTACTTGGAAAGGAAGGGCTTGATCGACCCCGTTTAAGCAAACAACTGTGTCTTCTGAGGACAATGCTTGGGTAAGTCCAGCTTGTCCATCGAGCCAAAGGAATGGCAACCATTCATCGTCCAAATCAGGGAAGGAAATGTTTGTTGTGAAATCTTCTTCGATGTAGACGTCGACACAAGCGAGTACGCCATCGTCAGCACGTACATAATGCCACTCTGCGGCAACAGATGCGTTGAGAAGTGGATGGATTGTTCCAGATTCGACGAATGCATCAGATCCATCAAAGACAATACTCAGTTCATAATCAATCGAAGTGGGTTGATGGGAAACATTCTCGTGTTGCATTGTAAAGACGAATTCCAACGATTCACCTGGCTGCAACACGCCTTCACAGTGGTCATTTCCACACGAAAAATCGGACGACCAAAGAGCGTTACCGACGATTCCACCAGACACGTTGTATGAACGGTCTTGCATGGATGGATTCGTGAGCTCGATTGCAATTGATGCATTCCATACATCGGTAAGCCCAGCGAATTCATCCACGGAAATCGAGTAGTTTGCCTCTGCATCCCATCGATTCACTGGTTCAACTGGGAACTGAGCAGGAATAGCGAACAATATTGCAACAAAAAGGACAATCCCGAGTCGACGATGGTTGTCTTCGGACAAGGAGCGATCACCGTCGATGAGGACGGGTATTCGAGGGTCTCCACCCATGAACATCAGAAGTGGAATGAGAACAGACAAGACCGGAATCCAAATGGTGAATCCATTGAAAGCGTCGAAAATGAAGAACGCTGCCGTGATGATAAGCATGAACATGAGGATTTGCGTTCCTGTACTTCGAGCCTCATGAATCCCCATACGAGCAACAAGGAGTCGCCCGCCAGGGAAGGTAGGAATCGGGAGCATCAAGAGCCAACCGACCAGTGTAAGGAATCCAGCAGCGAAGAAGAACGGATGCCCCCAATCGAGCGTGTTAGAGAATGAGACATCAAACCCTGAACTGATGAGTTCAATGAGGAACGGTGGATTCGCACGATACGGTTCGCTTGACAGCATGTACGGATCGGATGTCAACAGCAGCCCGAGTGACCAAAACACGAATCCTGAAAGCAGCATTACAATCGGAACCGACACGGAAGTCCATGCCAATGAGGCCCGATCCGGCCAAGGACGTGCGTCCATGCGAGGCAAGGTTGGAATGAAGAAGATACCAAATGGCCAAATGAAATAGGAAGTTGACAAACCAGAAAACAACCACAAGAGGACTGAAGGATCTGGAATCGGTAAGATATGGCCACTGCGGACGCCGAATTTTGCCGATACTCTTGTTTGAACAAAGGATGCTAAGAGGAGTGTTCCAAGAATCGGTAGTGCAAATCCTACCAATCCATCAAGATAGACCGATTCTGTAAACCAACCACCCTCCGGGCGACCACTGTCCATCCATCGGACGGCTGAGAGAAGCAATGTGATGATGGAAGCCGTCCACATGTACAAGTGGATTCGTGACCCTGGAAATTGGCGATGAGGGAGTGGGAGTGTGGTCAACTGAATTACATCACCTCGACGTAAACGAGCCATCCAACCAAGACGCTCAAGATATGCATTCAATTCGATAAAATTCTCATCAAGTTGGTCGGATTCAATTTCCCACGTTGGCCATAATCCACCAACATGCGAACGAACGATAACGTATCTTCGAACGATACCTTCGAGGAGATCTTTCTGGTTCCATGCATCCTTATGGACGGAGATTGGAGCCAATTGTGCATCTTCCAAATCAGACATGTAAGACAGGCCCCCTAGAGTGTTCTGTTCACCACTCCCACATCAATCATGCCCTTTTTACAGAGCAGCAGGGAGACTCACTTGTTCTTGAATCGCTTAAGGCGGAAGGTCTCTTCACGTTCCATTTCTTCAAGTCGAAGTTGAATGAAGACTTTCGCCTCTTCGAGTTCTGGAATGACCTTGAACTCAAGAGCATTGACACGACGCTTGGTCGCTTCGATTTCTTCCAAGAGTCGCTTCAGTGTCGCTTCCATTTCAGCAGCTTTGACAATCTTCTCAATCAATTCACTGAAACTGTCGCTCGCTTCATCGATGTATGGTGATGAACCGATGAAACCAACACCGCGCTCGGCGAACGTCGATTTGAGGTTGGTTCCGCTAACGCTTGGAACAACGACACCCATGATGTTTCGTCGTTCAACTTCAACCTCTGGATGTGCACTGTTTGCAATGGCAGCAGCACGGACTGCAAGTCCACCTTCGATGGCGTTTGCAAGATCGATTCGTTGCTTAGCAAGGCGGAACGCTTCGGTAATCTCACGCTTTGCTTCAATCATTTCAGCGAGAAGTTGTCGGAACTCATGGAACAGACCGTCACGCTTCATCTTGAGAAGCTTGTAACCGTTCTTGGTTTGCTTGATGCGACCCTTGAGTTTGATCAACTCACTACGGGTTGGTTTGATGTCAAGCGCCATGGTTTCACCTCAGAATTCAAGCCTTGTTGTCAGGATGATACTTCTCAATCCACTTTTGGTCAAGACGAACGAGATACTTGGTGTCAATCGATGACATCAATTCCCAGCAGAGATCAAGCGTCTCATCGATGGAACGGTCCTCGTCACGGGACTGACGCAGGAAACGGTCTTCAAAGACACCAGAGAAGTCAAGCAGTTGCTTGTCACGCTCGTTCAATGCATCCTCACCGACAATCGCAACAAGTCCACGAAGTTCACGACCTTGTGCGTATGCAGCATACATCTGGTCAGAAACAGACTTGTGGTCCTCACGTGTGGTTTCAGCACCGATACAGGAACCCATCAATCGAGAGAGGGATGGAAGAACGTTGATCGGCGGATAGATACCTTGCTGGTGAAGTTCACGGGAGATAACAATCTGTCCTTCGGTAATGTATCCCGACAAGTCAGGAATTGGGTGCGTAATATCGTCACCAGGCATGGTCAGAATTGGGAACTGTGTAATCGATCCCTTCTTGCCCTTGACAATTCCAGCACGCTCGTAGAGCATAGCAAGGTCCGTGTACATGTAACCAGGGTAACCACGTCGTCCAGGAACTTCTTCACGTGCAGCACCGATTTGTCGAAGTGCGTCACAGTAGTTGGTCATGTCCGTGTAGATAACGAGAACGTGATAGTCGTGTTCGAAAGCGAGGTACTCAGCAGCGGTCAAAGCAAGTCGAGG
>JAAZUV010000212.1 GCA_018623995.1 Methanobacteriota archaeon | reverse complement strand
GTATTGTAAGCCCTCTTTGGACCATGGCCGATGAATCGCAATCCAACTCGGAGTGGTCCTTAGAGCAACTTCTCGACGAACGAGTCAAACAACTCTGGGATGTTTCGAGCCCTGCGACACCTGAGGCAACCATGATCGAACACGTAGGAGCGACCTTTGGTATTCGAAATGGTGAAGATTTGAGACTCTGGCTGAACATTGAATCGGCGTACGAACGACAAGATGGACGCTGGCAACTCATCGTCCAAGACCTTGACGATGTCAGAATAGATCAGCTTGTTTTCGATCAGATTTCTGAATCCCGCAGCGGAAGAATCACAGGCGGTCTCGATGAACAAATCGTTACATTCTCCATTATCGCAACCCGTGCATTGCTCCTCGATTTGATGATGTTGGAAGCACTGCTTGTTGTGGACGAGCAACCATCAAACTCAATCCATCACATTGATACTGCAATGATTTCGACTTCATCGTTTGGTTCCTTATCGTCACCGACATGGGCCACCCGCCCCGCAGGCATCGATGATGATTCTTGGAAGCGATTGCAGACTTCGCTCTATCCTGAACGAATAACTGTGACATTGTGCGATTGTGAACTTGATCTGTTGGACCTCCAAGTCGAATATTCAAATCAATTTGATGCAGAGGACACGCCTTCGTTCGATGCACTAAGAACAACGAGTGGCATCATCCCATATGCAGGAGTCGTCACAATCGTATCGATTCTTGTTTGTCTAGCCATCATCGTCAATGAAGAGCAGCGACGCAGGAAAGCGAAGCAGCTAGCTGAAGCATATGCTTCGAGCAGCACAATTTGGACATCACTCTTCTGAAGATGCTTTCTTTGCTTTCTTGGATATATTTTCGGCTTCTTCATCGCTGATGCCCAGTGCGCTTTGGAATTGCTTCAACTCAGCCAGTTCTTCTTCGGTGATGATGCCGTCATCCCAAGCCTCTTCGTAGGCTTTTGTGAGGAATTCCTTGTAAGCATCTGGGTTGAGAAGGACATCACGAATCAATCCATGGTCAATGCTACTGCCGGATGAAGAAGATGCACTCAATTCCATCATTGCAGCAGATCGGCGCATCTCCTTGACGGCCATGTCTTTCAGTCCATGTCCAGCCCATACGGCGCCTGCAGCAACAACAGACGCTGCAAACCAGCGCATGAGGTCAGGATCGACAAGTTCGCCAGGAGTCACAAGGTGGAACAATCCGAGGACTGCCATTGCTGCACCACACATCACCTCGAACCAGTCGTTGAGATCCGGTTCATCCGAAAACACAGAGAGGCGTTGTTCAATCAGGAGTTCAGTCTGTTCGTCCATGAACTTCGTATTGACTGGAAGGACTTAGGCGTGTCGGCATCCAAGAAGAAGCGCATTCCTTTTCAGCCGTTGGCGTAACCTACGGTTATGGGCGAGGAGGAAAGGTCGATTCATAACCTCTCCTTGCCGAAGAAAGCCATCGATTTTTTCGAATCAGAATGGGGTATTGAACGACTTCATCCACCACAATTTGAGGCGATGGAGCCCTTGTTTAATCAACACAATATCTTGCTGGCAATTCCAACCGCATCAGGTAAGTCGCTTGTTGCTTACATAGCCATTCTCAATCAATTACTCAATCACAACCCAGGTTCTCGAGCGGTCTACATCGTACCGCTCAAGGCGCTTGCAAGTGAGAAATTCGAGGAACTGAAGGAAATCGGCCAACACCTTGGATTGAAAATTGGTCTCGGTATTGGCGATGCAACATCCGAAGCAAAGAACATCGATGACTCCGACATCTTGATTTGTACCTCCGAGAAACTCGACTCACTGATGCGTAGTCGCTCTGAACTGATGAGCAATGTGTCGGTTGTGGTTGCGGATGAATTCCATTTGTTGCATGATGCGAGTCGTGGGCCAACGCTTGAAATCAATCTCACCCGATTGCGAACCTTGCGCCCAAATGCACAGTTGATTGCATTGTCAGCAACCGTTGGAAACTGTGAGATTCTCGCCAAATGGCTTGACGCTACCTTAGTTCAATCCGATTGGCGTCCTGTCGACCTCGAATACGCTACATTGCATGATCGTCATTTAGAACCGCGTAAAATTCAGTCATCATCACTTGACGCGAATCAAAATGTCTTGTCACCTCCTCGTCATCTCGAAGGTCCATTGAGCCACCCTGCTTGGATCGTTGTTCAGGACACAATTGAACAAGGCGGTCAAGTTCTCGTCTTCGTCGGAACTCGCCGCAGCGCTCAGTCTGAAGCTAAGAAACTCTCAGAGCGGGTCAAGAAACGATTTGCCAAGGAACAGCCAGAACGATTGTTGGAACTTGAACAAGTCGCTGAGTCACTCGAAGGCCGTTCACAAACAAGCATGGGCGAACTGCTTGCAACATGCATACGTGGCGGAGTAGCCTTCCACCATGCAGGACTGACGCATCGCCAACGTCAGAGCATTGAATCGGCTTTCAAGCAAGGTCTCCTTCTCGCTTTGTGCGCAACGCCAACGCTTGCTGCAGGGGTGAACCTTCCTGCACGGCGTGTCTTGGTTCGTGACATCAAACGTTGGGACGACGGTATGAGTAGACCGCTCCCTGTTATGGAGGTCCACCAAATGCTTGGTCGAGCTGGTCGACCTCGATACGATCCTGTTGGAGAAGCATGGGTGCTCTGCAAAGGAACGGACGGTTGGCAGGTCGCCGATGAGGTAAGTGAACGGTACTTTTTCGGGCCCATTGAAGACATATCATCCAAACTTTCTGCTGAACCAGCAATGCGTATGCATCTCTTGTCCTGCGTTGCAACGGGTGGATTGCTCCATCGAGATTCCATTGGCTCCTTCTTTGATGCCACCTTCCTTGGAACCACCATG
>JAAZUV010000049.1 GCA_018623995.1 Methanobacteriota archaeon | reverse complement strand
GCCATACATAACCACAAATCGATATATTTTGATGGTATCGCTCCAACGTGTGTTGATTGGCACTGATTATCCATGCTTTGGCCATGACACATGCTTTGGTTCTTTCGAGCATTGGAGTTGAGGTCCTGTACGGCGTTCGACCATGCCCAACGGGGCGAGGCAAACAGGGCAATCGGCAGCCTCAGCAATGTGTTCCATCCACGCAATTCGCGTTTCCGCCTCATCTCCAGCTTCCTTCAATTTCCGAAGTGGCTCACGTAGGTTCTTCGGAACGTCAAGTCCGAGTTCTGTCCATGGGTCGTCGATGTTCGATACATCAACCATGGTTGATTTGATCTGGTCAAATCCTGCTCTTGAATGTCCGAATCCTTTCGGCCCTCCATCAACAACACCTAACGGGTATGGCCCACCTCTGGCCACCAAAGGAAGCAGGGCGTAAGCTGCAACAAATCCTCCAATGTGCGCCATGTGGGCAACGGTCGAATAGCCTCCCAGGCCAACGGTGTTGAACGCCCGTATCAACTCAAATCCAAAGTAGAACAGGGCGATGATGGTCACTGGCCATGGTCGGATCAAAATGAGAGGGAATGGAATTTCATCACGAGGCCAGCCAGAGAGGTATGCTCCAAGCAGACCATATGCAGCTCCTGAAGCACCCCAAGAAGGTGTTCCTGAATTACTGTTGATGAGGGCCCAAGCAATTGAACCTCCGAGCAATCCTGTCACGTAGACGATTGTGAAGCGTTTGGTCCCCAACCGTTGTTCAAGTGGAATGCCAACCAAAGCAATGACCAACACGTTACCAAGTACGTGCGTAACATCGCTCATGCTGTGGAGAAAGCCTGCAGTGAACAGCGTTGGATAGTAGACAACGGAGTCCAATCGCTTGGGAATCAGCCAGAAGTCAAACCATACGAATCGAAACTCAAGACCGTACGAAGCCATAACGACAAACGCGTATTGAACGATGTAACCCAGCAGCAATCCCACGGAAATCCCTAGTGCAATCGGCGTCTTGTTTCGGATAGAGTACACAATAGGAGAGACAACTGCGAGAATCCACACACTCAGAATGATCCATTCAGAGGCCCCGAATGTTGTAAGGTACAACTGCCCCATGCATCCCCGACCATTTGCTCGACTATGGGTCTTGTCCTGTCGTAGCATTCATTCATGTGTGTGTTTTGGATTGGACCATGAGCGAAGCGCTGTTGTCTCTGAACGGCGTTTCTGTTCGCCGCGGTTCCTCACTCGTGCTCAATGATGTGAGCCTTGACGTCGCAAGCGGACAACTCGTCCTCTTGAGGGACAAAAATGGAGCAGGAAAATCAACCATTATCGAGGTAGCAGTTGGCCTTTTACCTCTCGAAAAAGGAGAAGTCCTTCACAGTGGAGACGTCCTCATCGATGCATCTGGGAGGTCAAAACGACCCAAATCCGCCTTCGGATTAACGTTGCAATCCGATGGTTGCGTTGGAAGCCTCCGTGTCGAAGAACATCTTCTCAACGCCCTCGACCTTGCAGGAGGACGTGTTGATATCGATCCATGGCTCGAACGCTACAATCTAGCCCATCGAAAGCACGATTTGATCGCTCACTTGTCAGGCGGTCAACGTCGCAAAGTAGCCATGCTCGCAGGATTGTTGCCTGGATTTGTTGGTCAAGCACCCCGTATTTTGTTGTTGGATGAGCCCGCTGCAGGACTTGATGCAGCATCACGCGCCTTACTGGTCGAGGATTTGCATAAACTTCGAAATCGAGGAAACGCGATTCTCCTTGCAAGTCATCACACCGATTTCACGGCTTGTGCAACACATCTTCTCACAGAGAATTCGATGGAAACAAACGAAGCTTTCGAAGAATCGAAAGAAATAACAGACGACATGAAATCATCATCACAAAAAAACAACCCAGCGTTCCGAACGGGATTTTTGCTCAACCAACGCACGTTGTCCACTGTCGCTAGCAATGGCATAGCCGGATTCCTCACCCTTGGGATTCTCCTTGCACTCGTCGATGTTTCAGCGGCTGATTCCTCATTAATGCAAGCATCTGGGTTGTTCCTCAGTGCCGCTTTCGCAGCTGGCCTCGTTGGCGACAACATGGTTTCAATGCTGCATGAACACAGAGCATTGGATTGGTGGAAAGCCCACCGCCAAGGTATTCCAAACTCATACATCCACGGCCTCTTTCTTGGTGCAGGATTGACAGCGTTGACCCAGTTAGGGTTTGATGCTAACGTTTCATGGCCTCTCGTGGCCATTGGTGGATTGCTAACCATCTCAACCATGCTGATGGTGCGATGGATGGATCTCGCCACATCTCGACTTGCACGACCTCGTGCTGCCTTTACCAGGATTCTGACACCGATTCTGATTCTACCATTTGCCCTGCTCGTTCAATGGATTACCGATTCTGGCCTGTTGTAAATGCAATTATTGAAAGCAAAAGGTTCGGTGGAACAAGCATGACCAAGCGATTGGCAGAGGTGATTCTCTTGCTTGGATTCATAGGAATTGGTATGACCCTCGGTCTTGCATTCCTCAAAGCACCGAGCGTTTCCATCAATGCTTTTGAATCGCCAGATGCTCAACGGATTTTCTACTGGCACGTACCCGCAGCCTGGGCTGCATTCATCGCTTTTGGATTCCTTTTCGTAGGTTCCGCATTGTGGTTTTTCAAACGTTCTGACCTCGGTTGGAGAATGCATGTTGCAGGTGCACAAGCTGGTCTCGCCACAGGTTTGATGACCGTATGGAGCGGTATGGTGTGGGGTTCTGCAGAGTGGGGCGTACCCTGGGATTGGACAGACGTTCGATTGAATACATTTGGACTCCTCACATTCCTTGCAATGTTCCTCGTTTTGGGTAGGCAAGCCCAACCTGATGGAGTGGAAACGAGAGATACCTTCTCCACCTTTGGTCTGTTTGGTTTCGTACTCGTTCCAGTCACGTACGTCGCTACGCGGTTGTGGCAAATTCGCCACCCTGGTCCAGTGATTGGTGGCGGAGAAAGTGGAAGCCTCAACGGTGAAATGGCCCTTATTCTCCTTCTGGGCGCAGTCTCGTTCACAGTTTTCATCACCGGTCATGTGCTGATGAGCATGCGAATCACATCGCTCGAGCAACGATTGGAAAGGATTCAAGAAGCAAAGGATGAGGTGTAAACATGGCGGAAGGGATGACGTATCTTGCTGTGGCATATCTCGGCATGCTCGCTGCCATCGGCCTTTGGACATGGACGGTTTTTGCACGTAGCAACGACCTCGAGAAGCGGATTGAAGCGGTTGAACGAAGTTTCAAGACGGCCGATCATGAACAGGAGTGAGTTCATTGAGTCGTGACCTAGGTGGGGATTTTTGCCTCGTGTGCGGCAACGAGCCACCTCTGTTCACCGACAAAATGTGTGAGGGATGCACACGAAAACGAACCAAACTTGCCATTGTCCCCGAAAACACGAACTTCACGCAATGTGCTCGTTGTGGACTGATCGATATTCAAGGCCGTTGGGTCAACATCCCAGAAGATACGTTGTGGGACGAGTTGATTCAACGCAACGTCTCGTTCCATGAACGAGCAGAAGAAATCGGTTTGGGATTCGAACCACGTACGGTTTCAGACCGACACACATTGCTCCACATGCAGATGGAAGGCGTCATTGATGACCTCCTGTACACAGAAGAACACACCATGAGAGCCCGCCGTTCAAACGGCGTGTGCTTAACCTGTACACGACGTGCTGGCAATTATTTCGAGGCGACCGTGCAACTCCGTTCAACCGGTCGACGACTTGAAGAGAGTGAACTCAACAATCTACGCGCAAGTCTCGACAATGTTATCGAACAACTCAGCGATGATCCAATGTTTTTCATCACCAATGAAGGCCCTGTAACGGGTGGATACGATGTTGTCATGGGTTCCAAAGGACTCGCCCGTGCATGGGGTCGTCATTTGATTGAGAACTGGGGCGGCCAAGTAACAGAAACGAATTCGACCGTGGGACGAAAAGATGGTGTAGATGTGACACGATTGACGCTTCTCTATCGAAAGCCTGGATACGACCTCGGCGACGTTGTTCGCTGGCGAGGCGATTTGTGGCGACCGAGTTCATGGAGTAAGGATGGTGCCATCATGGAGCGTATTTCTCGCCAAGAACGCACAGGTGCAACGTGGCGAGACCTCGATGGCGTCAAAGTATTGTCGCAGATGGGCGATCACATGGTCGTGGACATTCTCAATCGCGATAATTCTGCAGCTGAATTCTTGGATCCGAATACGTGGCAGATGACCTCCGTTCGTCTTCCTTGGGACTACGATGGCGCTTCTCAATTGCGTCTTGCTCGAATTGATGGCGAATTCATCGCCTTGCACGATATGGCGCTTGACCACTCGAATTGATAGGAGCCCATATGAAGGTCAAACCTTCCATAGAACCATGGCCGATGAGATGCTCAGCATCGACGACTTGTCTCAACAATTGGATTCTGAAGGTATGATTGGATTTACCCAGTCGTTTGTTTCCGATCTTGAACATGGCTTCTCTGCAGTCGATGAGAAACATCTGCCATGGCTTCAACAACTCAAATCAAATGATTGGAATGGCGTTCTCTGCTTCGGAATGGGTGGCTCGGCTGCTGGGGGCGATTTCTTGGCACGAATTGCTGATGCTTCAGGTTCAAAGCCGTTCATTGTTCACAGAGGTTACCAATTGCCATCGTGGTGGACGCCTGACTGGTTGATTCTGGCCACTTCCCATAGCGGAAACACCGAGGAGACCATTGCTGCAACGGAGTCGGCTCTCAAGCAAGGAGCCACCGTCGTCGTTATCGCAACAGGGGGTGTTCTCGCAGGCCTTTGCGAGTTGCATGAAAACTGTCACCTCATTCCATCCATCGGTGGCCAGCCACCACGTACCGCCTTTGGCCACTTGTTTTCACGTCAACTCGCGTTGATGGAACATCTGGGATTGATTCCTCAGCAAGGTGACGATGAGCGAGAAGCCATGCTTGTTCGTTTGGAGTATGCTTGTCAAGCAAATGATTTCCGTAACGCATCTGGCACCCCGTTACTCGACTTGGCGATGGCTCTTCGAGAACATCCAATCGCATTGCTTGGACCAACAGAAATGCAACCAGCCTTGGTACGATGTAAGAATCAATTGAATGAAAATTCAGGGCGCTTCGCACGTATTGGAGTTGTTCCCGAGATGAATCACAATGAAATTGTCGCATGGGGAGGCGTCTCGGATGATGCCGATCCTGCTCGAGAAGACCAAGCGATATTGATTCTGACATGGGATGGAATGCATCCACGTGTACGCCGTCGAGTCGATTGGATGATTGAACATACACCAACGGATTTTGCATGGAGAATTCATGGAGAGGGAACCTCATTACTGGAAGTCCTTCTTCATCACTGCATTGTCATGGATTGGCTCACCATTGCCCTTGCATTGCTTCATGGCAAAGATCCGGCAGCCATTCGTCCGATTCAAGCTTTGAAGGGTTATCTTTCTGATGATGCATCAATAGAGTAGCCCGAGGATGTTCCGAGGGTCAGGATAACGCTTGAGAGCATCATCTCGATGTTCAGGAGAGACAACGCCTTGCAAATCTGGTTCTGTCGGTTCGACCAAAGATAACTGTATGTGGACATGCGGTGGCCAGCCCCCGTTTTCATATTCTTCACCCATCTTTCCAATCGCATCGCCTTTCGAGATGGGTGCGCCTGCAACCAATCCGTTCAATGATTCACGTGACAAGTGACCGTGAAGAACCCAGATGGTTTGCTGTTCACCATCAATCTCGATTGAGTGTTCTGTGATGATGGTTGGGCCGTAGGATCCATCCTCATGGTTGTCTGTGAAACTGTGAATCCTTCCGTCCTCAAACGCAAAAATCGGTGTTTGTGCAGGACCTCCAATATCAAGGCCAACGTGGATGGTTCGCTCACCTCCAAACAGGTCTTGTGTGTACATTCCTCTACGATCCTCATCGTACCGACCAACCGTATATTCGTACTGTTGATTCCACGTCGTTTGTGGTTTCTGAAGATTCAGGACCCAGTATTCATCTGGGAGAAGAACGATTGGATGGAACGTATTCTCTCCACTTCCTGCTCGGTCTGGACAACCCCACATGAGCGTAAGAAGAGATTCACCTCTAAGAGTTCATGCATGAACTTGATGTGATGCTTGAACCAGCGGACAAGCATGTGGGAGGTTGTGATGGCAATTCTCCTTCCGACCATTGCTCCTGGTCTAGCCTTGTTACGCATTCTGGATGCTTCTGCAGATACCTTCCGCAAGGCGTTGTTGTGTTTCCCAATCGGGCTTTTGGCCATGTATGGAACATCAGGTTTGTTGTTTGTCCTTCAAGCATGGAGTGTAACGAATTTGACGATTGCACTCATGGTCATCAACGCATTATCCATTGCTTTTTTGTTCCGCAAAGTCCAGGTCGAGCGATCCACATACACGCAATGGCAAAAAATGGAAGCTGCAATCCATGGCCTCGTTCTGAGTGAATCTGAGCCTGAAATTGAACAGGAAGTTGCTGCTCAGCAATGGTTCCAAAGCAACCGAAACCCATTGCTGCAGATTGCAGCGGGGTGCTTTTGTCTCCTTACACTGGTCCCAATCATCATGTTTGATCGCCCATTTGGTGTTGATTGGATTGGTTTCAGCACACTTGCAAGCCATGTCGCCCTGTCTGGCACGTTCGAGGTCCCAGCACCCAATGCAGGATTGTGGACATATCCACCCGCGTTTCCAACACTTCTCGCCTGGATTGTCAGCGTGACAGGATCATCGATTGAACAATCCATTCTCGTTTTGGGCCATCTCTCCCTCTTCGCCCTTCTCCTCGGGATTTGGGGAAGCATGGACCGGCTCGGCGCAGGTGCTTCAAGTGTTCTAGCCATGGGCGCATCGTTCGCATTGTTTGCAAAAGTGTTTGATTCAGGCTACCCTACCGCAGCGAGTCAATTGGGATTGATCGTTGGATTGATGATCGTTCTTCGCCCAATTCAACAGTCGCTCCGGTATCATCTCCTCGCTTTTGTATTTCTCTCAATCTGCACCGTCCTCATCCATCCGACTGGAGCGATCTACCTCGCTGCGTTGCTTGTTGCCAGCCTCCTTTCTCGTGTACGATTGTCCGACGAGGAACAATCCCAACAAAAACCGATCTTCCTTACGTCCATTCTCATTGTAACCTCGATGTTCATCATCGCCCTCATCTATTTCGCACCACGCATGCTGAGTGAGCCAGTCTTCGCAGAGTATGGATGGCAGGGCGGAAAACCTATGCTCATGTTCAATGGACCGCTAATGCTCTTTGCAAGCATAGCGATTTTCATGGGACGTAAGACTCTCGAAATCCGACTGCTCTCACTTTGGTTCCTAGCGTTGTGGCTTCTTTCATTCGTACATCTCATCGAAGGATTGGCAAACATCCAGCTTCTCAGCCTCCTTTCTTACACGCTTTATTCGATGGCTTTGCATGCCTATCATGTCCCTCTTGCAGTGATTGTAGGGTTACTTGCAAGTCGATCGACCTCGTTGACAACCGTCGGTGATGAAAAAGCATGGTTCGGATTGGAAATGGATCCATTCATTCGACCGTTGTACAGCACGATTTTCCTCGTCATGCTCGTCATCGGATCGATGATGAGCGTTGGTTTGTTGACCAGTCTGTCAACGCATGAGGAACTTCATGCAACAACATCGGGCGATGCTGAACTTCGATCGTATCTGATGAATCATCCACCCGACAAGTTCGTGTATTCTGAAAACGTTCATTGGGGTCACAGTTACGCGTTTGATGCTTCAATTCAGACCACAAGCACCCCAACACTCGGGCTTTTGACATTGGATGAATCCATACAGGGTCCGGCAACAACGGCCATTCGTATGGATGATATCGAAACCCTGGACCGACTTGGCATTGGTTATGCCGTTTCAAGCCCCATTGGAGCGATTGCATTGACTTTGGGCCCATCACCCTATTGGAGCATGGAACAGGAGTTCTCCGGAGCGCGATATTGGAAACTTTGGAGCGAACCATCACCATCGAGAGTCACCTTCGCTATCGCGCTCAACCAAGATGAATGCGTTTCAAAGAAGGGATGTGCATTGGAGGGAGATCCTTGGCGCGACCACCGTTTCAATGATCCACTCGAGCGAGGTGGAGATCGGATTGTTCTAAATCAAAAAGGAACCTTTGTTTGGAATGATATCGTGGATCAAACGAGTCTGCAAGGGCTGTACAAGGTCTGTCTTGTGTACGAACAAATTGGTTCGTTTGAAGACTATTCGGTTAGGTTCAATGATCAATCCTTGAGCTTAGAGAAGTCAGGAGGTTGGAACATGGCGTGTCAAAATGTCCAACTCGATCAGCGACTTCATGTTAAATTCGAATTGAATTCAGATGGTTCATCTTGGATCAACCCTCTCGGATTTTCTGGCCGAAGTTCACAAATCGTTGATTCCACTGGCTTACGGATTCATCATTTGGAATTGAATCGAGTAATTCCTGCGAAGGCATGAAAAGCAACCTTCTGTAAGGAACAAACGTGAAACGTTTGATGATTCTCCTACCTGTCCTCAATGAAGCAGAGGGATTACGTGCGGTGTTGAATACAATACCTCATGCATCGCTTGAAGAAGAGGGTTGGCAGTCCGATATCGTCATTGTTGATGGAAAGAGTACGGATTCATCCCAACAAGTTGGCGCTGAGAGTGGTTGTGTCGTCTTGGTCCAACCTTCAAAGGGCAAGGGAGAAGCAGTTCGATTGGGATTCACCTATGCACTCCAGCATC
>JAAZUV010000211.1 GCA_018623995.1 Methanobacteriota archaeon | reverse complement strand
GTTCAACGACTTGGTTTCCAGCTTGGAAAGCGAACCAACTTGAATGAATTCGAATCGATTTATGGATTCGGTGGTGAGACAAATCTTGCGCACGTTCAGGCTCCTATGGTCCAAGTCGGTGATATCTTACATCCGCAATTGGATGAGTATGGAGGTCTTCGCCCCATCGTTGTTCCTGTTGGTGTTGACCAAGATCCGCATCTTCGATTGACCCGGGGACTGGCTGGTAAGACCAACTGGTTCAATGTCGGTCCAGGAAAGCGCAGTGGTGCTCAGATTCGTCTCTCTGTTCAGGATGAGAATGCAGAGGCATTGGGTCAAGCTCCAAACGGTCGAATTGACCGTGCACGTCGTCAATCCGTCTTCGATGGTATTGTTTCGAATCTTGAGGGAATGGGCTTCTCGGACATTATGTCTAATCCGAAGGAAGGTATGGTTAATGTTCCAAGTGCAACATCCCAAGACATTCATCGCATTCGAATGCAGATGCTTGCCTATGAGCGCTCGCTGGGTGGTCAAGGTCTCCTTGCTCCATCATCGACGTACCACCACTTCGCTGTTGGATTAACGGGCGACAAGATGTCGAGCAGTCAGCCAAAGACAACCATCTTCCTCGACGATGAGATTGCAGCCGTTGAGAAGAAAATCAAGCGCGCCTTCTCTGGTGGACAACCGACCATTGAGGAGCATCGACGCATTGGTGGCAATCCCGACATCGACGTTGCTTACCAGTACATGATGTACTTCTTTGAAGACGATGATGCGTATCTCCAAGAGATCAATCAACAATACCGCTCTGGTTCATTGCTCGCCGGTGAAATGAAGCAACTGTGTATTGACCGTGCAACGGCGTGGTTGTCCAACCATCAAGAGATGAAAGACCAAACTGCGCATTTGGTTGACGAGTTTTTTGCTGCTGACCTAAGCTGAGAAGACAGCAGGGTCGGGCCCAACAGGTAGTGAATCGATCTCCTCTTGCGTTAAGTCTCGGTCAATGGCTCGATCGTGAAGAATCTGAGATAGGCCATGCGGGTCGAGAAGTTCAATCTTCAATGCCTTGCCTTCTCTACCTGCATTCTGCAATCTGTGAAGCATGTGCAAGAGGACTTGTTGATTCTCTGGTTCATCATCACCAATGCTCTTTGAGACCATCTTGATGATGTCAATAAATCGGACCAAGAGACCTTCCATATTGGTCACAAACCCCGTCGCTGCACTACCCGGATTGACTTCAAGGTCGAGTTCAGGTATGCAGACTGTGCACGAGGAAGAACGAACAACTCGAACGGAGAGATCGTCTTCGGACTCGATTTCAAAGGTCCATCCGCCAGGCTTTCGTCCCTCTGCAGGAATGAAATCCGTTTGTCGCCAGCCACATGAGTGGCAAAGAACGGTCACTTGGGTGTGTTCCCCAAAGTAAGGGATTTCATCCACGTGAGCGATCATACGTAGGTTGTCCTCGTCGTGGCACATAGGACAAGGCATCTCGATAACTTGTTCTTCCATCAAACCCCTCCAGACCATCCGGCTTCATCGTTGAACGCTTCGTCTTCAAGACCGCTGATTCCGACACATCCAGGTGGAAGAAGCATGACTCGAGTTCCCGTAATTTGGACGATTTGTCCACCCATGTCCATTTCTATAAATCGATGGAGGCGGGCAAGAACCGTCTCAACTTCATGCTCTCGATTCATGAGACGGGCCATTTCGACGAGCGCAGCATCGCCGTCGCTGACCCAGTCAAGAAGCGTGTCGATACCTGTCATATCGTACAGAGTCGCTCGATGAAGGACCAAACCAGTGTTGTTCATTGGAATAGGTGGATTTGGATACATCTTACCGAGATCGTGATAGATTCCTGAACTAGGTGGTGGTGTGGGCTGTTGCGAACTAGTCGCTTTGGCACTTGGCATTGTGAAGGTGCGAAGAGGTTTCGATTCATTTGGCGTTGACTCAACAGATTCTGGTTGAGGTGAGAGGTCAATCATTTCTGGAACGCTTTCTGCATCTGCAGGTTCCTGATTGATGAAATCATCAAGCGAGAACTGTCCCTCATCGGGTTCAGAGGGACGTTTCCTTGCCATGTCCGAGCCTATCCACGGTGGCTCAAGAAGGCTTTCTTTGTTGAATGCAACAAATCATCGTTTTCAATCGTCGAGTTGATAAGGGGGCTCGACTAGGGCAGACTGCTTACCCCACGGTTCATATGGGGTGGCGAGTTGGTGATATCATGGAAGCACAAGATGGTGTATTGAAGACTGGAACCAGTACAGTAGGAATCACATTCAACGGCGGAGTCGTTGTTGGAGCGGACCACCGAGCCACCATGGGTCACTTCATTGCCAACAAGAGCGTTCAGAAGTTGTTCAAGATTGGAGACAACCTTGCGCTTACTACGGCAGGTCTCGTTGGCCACGCCCAATCCCTCTCCCGCACATTGGCTGCTGAGGTTTCTTTGTTCGAGTTGCGACGTGGTCAAAACATGACTGTCAAGGGTGCTGCAACCTTCACCGCAAACATTCTTTCCGGCCGCCCACACTGGGTTCAACTCCTGATTGTTGGTGTCGATGCAGACGGTTCCCACGTATACTCCATTGATTCTGCAGGTGGTTCCATTCCTGATGTCTACTGTGCAACAGGATCCGGTTCCCCATACATGTATGGTGTTCTCGAAGATGGATTCTCAGAAGGCATGAGCCGAAACGACGCAGTTCGATTGGCAGCACGTGCTCTCAACGCTTCTGGTCAGCGTGATGCTGCTTCAGGAAACGGCATGGACCTCGCTGTTATCACTGCAAAAGACGGATTCGTTCCTGTTGAACAATCCGAAATCGATGCTATTCTCAAGAAGAAGTGAGCATCCTTCCACTCCCGCGGCGTCGCC
>JAAZUV010000210.1 GCA_018623995.1 Methanobacteriota archaeon | reverse complement strand
CCCGGGCTCGATGGACACGACCGCGGTGCAAAGGTCGTAGCACGTGCCCTTCGAGATGCTGGTCACGAAGTCATTTACACAGGATTACGCCGAACACCTGAGCAGATTATTGAAACGGTTCGTGATGAGGACGCTATCCTGCTTGGCCTCTCTTCACTTTCTGGAGCCCACGGCCATTTGTTTCCTCGTATCTGTGAAACACTCCGTGAACATGACATGGGCGATGTGATTGTCTTTGGAGGAGGAATCATCCCAGAAGACGATTGGCCTCCATTGTTCGAAGCAGGTGTGCGTGCATTGTTTGGTCCAGGCACAACCTCAGAGGAAATGGTCGAATTCATTGCAACTGCTGTAAAGCGTGATGATGCGGGTGTGGGGCACGGCGCAGGATGGCATTGGAACCAATCAGCGTGAAGGTGAGACCTTGGACGAGCGATTTGATGCCGCATCTTCTGGAGACCGTCGCGCACTTGCTCGCTTACTTTCATCAATTGAAAACGGTGAATTAAAGCTTGAAGAGCCCCAACGAAACGATTCCGATTGGAACATCCTTGCTCTTACAGGGCCACCTGGCGTTGGAAAATCCTGTCTTCTCGATCGTATGCTCCATGAATGGGTTGACCATGGTTTACGCATTGCAGTCCTTGCTGTCGATCCTTCGTCTCCACGATCAGGAGGTGCGCTCCTTGGCGATCGTGTGCGTATGCGTATCGTCGATGATGCTGACCGGAAAGAATCCGTCTACGTCCGTTCCGTAGCGACTCGAAAAACCAGCGGCTCCGTTCCACTCGTCGTCCGTGAGATGGCGTTTTGTCTCCTTCATGTTGGATGGGATAAAGTGGTGATTGAGACCGTAGGGGCAGGCCAATCAGAGGTTCGATGTGCCGCTGTTGCAGATCGGATTGTTTTGGTCGAGGGGCCTGCACGTGGTGACGGAGTGCAAGCAGAGAAAGCTGGTTTGTTGGAACTTGCTGATGCAGTCATTGTCAATAAATCGGATTTGGATGGCGCCCAAAGGCATGCTGATGAATTACGTGAATCGCTTCACCTCGGTCATGAAGATGCTCCTGATGTTCTCCTCGTGAGCGCCCTTCATGGCACAGGTGTGGCTGAAGCCTCATCGATGCTGTTGACGCTCGAACAGTCCACGCGTGCAGGCCGTGCACGCTGGAGAGAGCGACTTCTTTCGCACCATGAGCGGCAACTTCTCGAGCATTCCAAATTCGATACGCTCCTGTCTAGTATCGAGGAAGGTTTGATGTCCTTCGATGATGCATACGCTCAATTGAGGAACGGAAATGAGTGATCAAGTCGAACTCACAAATCCTGTCGAATTGTCCGTTGGTGGTATGTCTGGCCACATTTTGCGCAGAGGTATTCACCTTGCTATGTCGTTTCTTCCCCTATTGTATTTTGAATTCGGACAAGACGTTGCAGATGCAGTTTCACTCTCGTTGGCTCAAGTCGTCTCTTCAATCATCATGATTGCCATGTTTGGAGAAGCTCTTCGATTGCGCATGGGGTGGACCGTGGTTGGGCAGCGTTCGTATGAGGCCAAGCAAGTCTCGGCCTTAGCTTGGGGTGCTCTTGGCGTTGGAATGGTGTTTCTTCTCACTCCAGAAGCAGCCTATGCCTACCCGTTGATTCTCAGCCTTTCATTGGGCGATCCACTGCTTGGAGAATTACGTCGAAAAGGCGCTTCAACGCAGACCGTTATCTGGGCTGGAATGCTTGGAATTGCCGTTATTTGGGCCGCATGTGCGTATCTGGTTGAAACGCCTTGGGTCTTAGTGCCCCTGATGGCACCTATTTGTGTTGCAGCAGAATGGCCTCGATTACGCTACATCGATGATAACGCAACGATGTTGTTGATTCCTCTTGCTGTGCTTCTCATTATCGACCCATTTTTGGGTGTTATGTGAGACCTCCTCGCCGCCATATTGAAGAATCGAGTCCTCTAGGGCCGTTTGTTGGTAAGCATGTACGGCGACAATGAATCCAAAGAACCTCCACAATCGGTTTACTACACTTTCTTCGGTATCGCAGTGATCTTGCTCGCTGTAACAGCCTTCAAGTATCCGCTTTGGTGATGTTAACCAAAAGCAACGGTATATAGGCAAACGCCGATTGTTGATTTCCATGTGTGGGCTTGCAGGGATGCTTGGTGCTCCTGAGCCTAACATTGTCAAGAAGATGATTCAATTTCAGAATCATCGTGGTCCAAATGGCTCGGGATTCTGGCACGATGAATCCGTCTGTCTGGGGCATGCCCGCCTTGCCATCGTCGATTTAGAAGGCAGCCCTCAACCAATTCAATCCCAAGAGGGCAACGTTTTGATTGCGAACGGAGAAATCTACAATTTCGAGTCACTCCGCTCCTCGATGCCAGATTATCCTTGGACCACATCAGGGGATAGCGAGACCATCCTCGCTTTGTTTGAGAAGACAATGGGTGCGAGTATGACTCCAAGTGCAAAAGATCACGGCGCCTGGATTCAACAATTGGATGGAATGTTTGCTTTTGCATTGTGGCATCCACCACGCAAACAGTTGATTCTCGCCCGAGATGAAATGGGCATCAAACCACTGATTCGTTCACGAATTGGCTCTTCGCTCGTCTTTTCAAGCGAAGTCAAAGCACTTCGTGCACATTCCGAGTTCTATCCGCAATTGGACGAGCAGGCATTGATGGCTCGCTTGGTTTGGGAATATCCATTGGATTCGACGACGTTGTTTCTTGACGTTCATCAGGTTCGCCCTGGCACCGTTGAAGTCTGGTCCTTTGAGAATGGAGAACCGACACTTCTTGATTCTCACCGATTCTCAAATCCACGTCTCATCCCTCTTGAAGATTACAATGAAGAAACTGGGGCCCAGAAACTCTTGGACGGATTCATTG
>JAAZUV010000209.1 GCA_018623995.1 Methanobacteriota archaeon | reverse complement strand
TCACCAAAGGATACGTGAACGAGGTTCGAATTGTTGGCAGCGAATGCTTCAAGGGAACCATCGAAGTTTGGACCAAGGTTCCTTGCCCATGCATGAGGAGGGTGCGATTGAACGTTCAAATCGAATTTCTCCAATTCGGAAACAACGATTAAATTGAGGGCCAGCATATCGCTGCGAACTTGTTCAACAGCTTCAGTTTGCGATTGACATGCGCTATCCACGACTTCCAAGCCTTGTATGTGACCTTCATTGAGACGCCAACGTTTTGCTTTCAGATGACCAAACGATCCAGCACCATGAATCACGATGACTTGGATACCATGTTGTGTAATGTCGTGAACGATAGAGCAGAGGTTGCGAATGATTTCGATGTTTGCTACGCATTCTTCGTCCTTTTTGGTGATGAGTGCGCCCCCAAATTTGATGACAATGCGTCTCACCATGATGTAGCCAGGAAATTGACCTTCATGAGTATGCCTACAAAACACAGGATTCAATAGGCTGCGTGATTTGAACAACATATGACCGATGAGGGCCCAAGCCTGGATTCCTTCCTCCGACATCTCCAGACTGAAGTCGAGGCTGCAGCAGAAATTGCAGACAAGGCTGAGCGAAATGACCGACTATTGCAACTTGAATCATCGATTCAAGAGGCCATTATTTTTGCAAACCGGTACAAAGAACTCCAGAAACAAGGCGTCGATCCATTGCTTCTTATCGATCCAAAGATACAGCAAGAGAGACCTGCTCCTCCTGCGACGAAGGGACAGTCAATTCTCTTGGGTTCATCAACATGCGAGGCATGTGGAAAACTGCTCGAGAACGACTTGGACTTCTGCCCAGCGTGTGGTGCAACGAAGTAATCACTCTTCTTCTTCTCGTTCCCAACGAGCGACCGTATCGGTGATCATTGGATCATCATCACCAACGCGATACAAGTACTCAGGGGGCACTTCATCGGTGAGGAAAACGGTCTTTCCTGCTCGGTAGATGGTGTGTCCATCAGCAACGGCACGTACAGTGTCAACCTCGATAATGGCAGGTCGGTCGATTCGAACGTGTCCTGCTTCCAAGGCATTGACGATGGTCTTGGAAAGATGGATGTGATTTCGAGTGCCAGAGGTAATTCCTAGCTGCACAATCGCATCGGCTTCCGTAGGCTCACATGGCCAGTAGAGTGCTTCAGGAATCTCGTCGGTTGGCAGATCGAGTTCAATCTCAATAGAGTGACCGTAAGTTGCTCGAATCATCTCTCCCTCGACTTGGTACCGGCCTTTCTCATCAGCATTTGCGATGGCCTCGAAGTGCCATCCACGCAGCCAATGATAGTGACGTCGCTGACCGGAAATGGAATCAGCTAGTTCGCGAGTGCTGACCCAGCCGTTGATGTCCATTTCAACATTGAACTTTTCAGGTGCGTGTCGCAAAACGAGGGCGAGCATTCGACCAAGGCTTCCTGCTTCTCGGTCGCTCATAATGAATTTTCCTTCGTCGTTACAGACGGGACAGTTGGTACCACTAAAGTGGCCGTGCTTTCTACATTGGCGCAGCATATTCGGGCCCTATCGACACCCATTCATGAACCCTGCGGGTGTTTTGACCGACTCAATCAAATGCTAGTTTCAATTCGCAGCATCATGGTCGATGTTGCAATGGTCGGTGCTGGCCAAACAAAATTCGGCAACCATCCTCTCGGATTGAAAGGGATGTGGGCAGAAGCCATCGAGAAGGCTGTTCGAAGCGTCGATAACGGATTCGATTCCACAGATGTCGAGGAAGCGTTCATTGGAAGCATTGCTTTCGGGGGATCTCAACTGGGAAACACGGCTGCTCTACTCACTGAACATTCCGGCATGGAAGGCGTCAGCGTACGTCGTGTTGAGAACGCTTGTGCCTCGTCTGGTTTTGCTCTACGAGATGCTTGGATGGCCATCAAGAGCGGTCAAGCCGATGTTGTTGTTGCAGGTGGAATTGAGAAAATGAACGACTTGTCAGCCTCAAGGAAACGCTACTGGCTCGGAGTTTCTGGGGACACTGAATGGGAACGTCTCGCTGGCTTGACGTTTCCTGGAACCTATGCGCTTACGGCTCGAAGATACTTTCACGAATTCGATTCAACCCATGATGACCTTGTGCATGTTTCCGTCAAGAACCATATGCATGGCTTTGAGAATGAGGTTGCGCATCTTAGGAAACAAGTCTCGTTTGAAAAAGCACAATCTGGATTCATGGTAGCGGACCCACTCACACTCTACGACTGCTGCCCAACGTCCGATGGTGCATCGGCAGTCATCCTCGTAGCCGATCACTTAGCACACAGGTTCACCGACACCCCCGTTTGGGTCAAGGGATCGGGGGCAGGTTCCGATCACCTCGCGCTCCACGATCGGCCAAGCATTACGCAATTACGAGCAACACAATCGGCTGCAGCCAAGGCCTACAAAACAGCGGGTATCTCTGCATCTGATGTTGATTTAGCAGAAGTTCACGATTGTTTCACCATCGCAGAAGTATTGGCGACGGAAGATCTTGGATTTGCTGGACGAGGTCTAGGTGGATCGTTTGCTCGGGAAGGAGAAGGTCGAAGAAACGAAGGAAGCGTCACCATCAATGCGAGCGGTGGACTCAAATCAAAAGGCCATCCACTTGGAGCGACTGGAACTGGTCAAGCGGTTGAAATCTTCAAGCAACTGCGCCATCAAGTCGAGCCTGAGCGACAAGTACGCGATGCAGAAATCGGATTGACTCACAATGTCGGAGGTTCTGGTGCAACATGTGCCGTCCATGTCTTTGGGAGGCAGCGATGATGCCGATAGCCACCTTGTCCGACGGCGAAGATCACTTCGCTTGCAGCCAATACGGAGGAAACTGGGCTGGCCCAGATGGGGACCGTTTGACGATTTTACT
>JAAZUV010000048.1 GCA_018623995.1 Methanobacteriota archaeon | reverse complement strand
TTGGAGACTTCGTTCATTCTTCGCAACCAAGGAGATGCTGAAGGGTCTGCAATACTCCGAGTTGTGCATCAGGGGACAGAATACAACAGTGATCCAATCACGTTAGCAGCAGGTGCGGCTGGTGAACTTAAACTCGATTTCGAAGACCTATCAGCAGGTGATCATTCCTACAACTGGAGCATCGTTTCAACCAACGGGATTGTGCTTGAGAATCTTGCCGGCTCAGTATCCTTCACAGTGCTTGCATCTCAAGCAATGTTTGTCGAGGTCGATGTTGAACAGGCTTCGACTGGACTGGTTCTCAATTGGAATGCTTCAATTACAAACGGGGTGGATCGTGATGTCAAACTTCGGTATGGATACCGCCTCTCAGGGACCGATGTCTACCTCAATGAACAAATCGTAACGCTTGGTTCTGGTACGCTTACTGGTCAAACAACACTTGGCGACGTGCCGGGCGATACCGTCCTTGTTCGAATGGAGCCTGTAGGATGGGTTGCATCAACGAATAGTTACATTGCAACAGCCACATTCGAAACGATTGAAGCAGAATATTCCCTCAATATTGACCCACTGACGCTGCCTCGTGAACCAATTCAAGGCCAGCAAGTAACGGTGACGGTTATGCTGCAGAATACAGCCTCAATTGGTGGTCCATCTGGCGTGTTGTATTTGACCGACAGTACAGGTCTTTTGCTTGGAGAAGTATCAACGGAACCGCTGCAAGCGAGTTCCTCTCGCAACGTTGACTTCATCTTCACGACACCCTATGTGAACGAGATGTTGTTGACGGCAGAATGGCGCTACGATTCGTTTGTTGTCGAGGATGAACAAAGCGTGCTTGTCAAAGAGGGAGTCGTTGAGGAGACCTCCATGGATGTACCATTCGTCGCTATCGGTGGTGGAATTGCTGTCGCAGCATGTGTCATCTTCGTGCTGCATTTACGTCGAGGCTCTGGTGATGCCTCTTCGAGCGAAAAGAAGCCAGCCAAAAAGAAGGCTGCTCCAGAGCCAGAAAAGAAAGATTCTGAACCTGTCGAACGCTCCTGCCCATCGTGCGACCGTACATTACGCATCCCTGGCGATTATTCAGGCACGGTTCGATGTCCTGATTGCTCAGAGAAGTTCGAAGTTGAGGCTGAACCATCGGTTGATCTAGACGAAGAGCTCGATTCAATTGACGATGAGGTGGTCGAGGAGAAACCAGTCGAGAAGAAAGTTGAGATTGCATGCCCACAGTGTTCCTCGAAACTTCGTGTACCCTCTTCTTACAAGGGTTCAGTACGTTGCCCTTCATGCTCGCAGGTGTTTTCTGCTGCGTAAGGTGCAGAGAAACCCTTGAATTTTAGGACGCCAACCGCTAACCATGGCGGGGCACTTTCAAGAATTTGAAGACGAGTACCTCGAGACCATGTACGAGTTTTACGAGCATGATGCTTCTTCACGTGTCCGTACAGGAGATTTGGCGGAACGATTGCGCGTTTCTCCCGCATCAGCAACTGAAATGATTCAGAGGCTATCTGGTAAAGGCTACATCGATTATCAGCGCTACAAGGGTGCGAAGTTGACACAAAAGGGGCTTGAGCATGGTCGAATGATGAAACGGCGGCATCGACTTGCTGAAGTTCTTTTGGATCGCATTCCTTTCGATGGAAATATGCACGAAACAGCCTGTCGACTTGAACATGCCATCGATGATGATTTGGAAGTCGCACTCACTGTGCTCCTCGGCAATCCGATGCTCGATCCATCCGGTCGAGAGATTCCTAAGTCAGGAGACCATCTTGAAGAGCGTGTGCAATCGTTCATCGAAACGCATGTGCCACTCTCGCAACTCGCCTCGAATGAATCAGGAACGATTCAAGCACTCCTTCTCTCAGATTCGTTGCAATCTCATCTCGGTTCCTCGCTTTCGTTGGACAATACAATTACTGCACACGGGGACAATACGTTCACAGTGGATGGAAACGAGTTGATGTTGACGAGAAACATTGCAGAGAACATCATCGTGAAGCGTTGTTGAATGAAGAAGTGCGCGATTTGCTCAGTTTGTCCCCGAATGCTTTTGAGTTGTAGCATCGACGTCAATGTGTGACCGAGACGGCCGTCGAAGCATCGAGTGATGACATCGCTTCTACGTTGTTCGAGCGAGAGCGTGTCTTGCTCTCCATTGACAATCAATTGATTTCACTTGGTTTGCGCCTAACTCTGCTACTCCCAGCGTTCGCTTTGTTTATCCTCATCGGTTCATGGGCCTACGAAGGGACCGACCCGAACTGGTGGGAATCGAGCATCGAGCCCTCTCTGGGTCAATCTTTCAGCTCTACTTTGCTCCTTCTAGGGACAGTCGTTGGTATTGGTTGGCTGCTTGCTCTCGGTATTCATCGTTACAGAATTGCTCTCTCTTATTCCGCATTCAGGCTTGAAGTAGAAGCTTCGGAGAAGCGCCATCAAAGCATCGAGGCTTTGCATGGCTACGATGGCATGGCCCATCGAATTCATCGACAACTTCGAATGCATTCACTCTCATTCTCAACGGTTCTACTCGCTTGCATTGGTCTTGGCGCTGTGTTGCTTTTTGGTCTCCACACATCCTTGGGTGAAAATGTCTTCATTGTGTCATGGGGATTGCTTCTGCTCGCTGTCGGCTTCCACATGGTCACCCGAGAACATCGATTCAACATGGTTCACAAATCAGGATTGCTTGATGCCTTTGAAGCACCTGTTCATCCTTCGACCTTGGAAGGTGTGTTCGACGATATGATTCGGACACACCTCGATCCATTGCTTCGCTCCAAATACGACGAATTGATGCGAAACGTACAGAGTCACGTCAAGCGAGGCGTTAAGCACGATTACGCACGGGAAAAGGTTCTCATGACCTTGTATCGCCATTACAATGGCCTTGATTCGAAGACAGTCCGCCTGGAACTTGAGGAAGTGCTCAAGGAAGACGGTGCAGATCTTTTACTCGAGGACGAATCGTTTGGATTGGAACTCTGGCTTGAACTCATCGAACATGCTCAACAGCAATGTCCTGCCTTCTTCCGCCTCATTGACAGAATCGAACAAGACATGGAGTTTGGACGTTCACCTGCCCTCAAGGATCTGGTGTTTGAAGTCGATTTGGAGAACGTTGTGACCAAGCGAGCCAATCTCTTCGTTTTCATGCACAACCTTTCGAAGAAGCGTCGAACTGTTGTGTTCAGAGTCCAATCTCCAGATTTCCGTCCGAATCAAATTGCAATGCGCTACGACCTTGCGCCAGGTAAGGAAATGTGGTGGTCCAGCGAATCCTTACCCGTTGCAGCCGAAGGAAATGAAGACGTTCTCGGTAAGATGACTGGCTTGCTCCGTGATGGGACCATGGCCTGGCAAACGCTTCTACCAGAGCGATTTGGTGAAGCGACTGTTTCCGTACGTCTGGAAGAAGTTAGCGGCGATCTTCTCATCGGTCGTCAAATCAACGTCAATGTCCGCAATGAATTCCGCACTCGTTTGCGCCGGCTTGTCACGGTCTCTGCACAATTGCTCGGTTCGCTTGTGATTGCTCTAGGAATAGTCCTCGAGTTGTTTGAAATTTTCAACGTCTAAACCGGTTTTTCCAAGCCATAGGTTTGAAATGCAAAACCACTACGCAGTGGTATGTTGGGTTCGAAAGACCAAGCAGACGAACGCCCTGATGCAGAGTTGAGAGACCGCTTGCATGCTATGGAAGCAAAGGTACGCAAGTTGCGAGATGTTCGCAACAATTTCAGTTCAGATGCTCGTTCTGCTGCTGAGCAACGCAACGCTGTTCAAGCGCAATACAAAGAGCACCGTGAAAAGGTCGATGTTGTCCTTGCTGAAGTCAAGGCCATTCGCTCAGAGGTTCGAATGTTCAAGGAAAAGAGAAACGCCATTCAAGATCAAATCAAGTCGGTCATTGGTCAAGCCAAAGGTCGTCGTGGTGAAAAGAGCGAGAAGAAGAGTGCAACAGCAGAACATGCACAATTGAAGCGAGATGTTGCCCAACTCGAGAATCTCTACAACACCTCTGCCATGGGTCCAAAGAAGGAAAAAGAAACCATGGAGAAAATCAAACTCATGCACCGCCGCATCCAGGAATTGGCTCCTGATGTTGAAGCCTTCGAGTTGGTTGCTGTCGACCTCGATGACCTCGATTCTGCTATCAAGACGCTCAAGGCAGAAGCCGATGCTGCTCACCAAGCAATGCTTGAAGCAGTCGGTCGTGCTGATGAAAAGTCCAAGGAAGTGGATGAAGCGTTCGCTCACCGCGACTTCCTCAAAGCAGAGGGTGACCGACACCACAACGAATACGTCGCACTCCGAGCCAAGGCAGACGATGCGCATGCCAAGATCGATGAGATGATGGCTGACGTCAACAAGGTTCGAGATGAGCTGAACATGGCTCGTGAGGAACGTAAGTCATGGATGACTGAGCACAACAACGCTGTAACAAAGAGTCTTAAGACGGGTGCTGAATCTGAAGAAGTTGCTGAAGAATTGATTTCCAGTCTCCTTAGTGAAGGTACACTTACCTTTGGTGGAATGGGTCAGGAAGAAACCACTGCTACGGCAACACCACGTCGTGGTGGAAAGAAGAAGAAGATGGGCCGAATCGACATGTCGGCTGGTCGTCGACGACGCTGATCAGCATGCTTGGCATCATCATGGCCGGAGGCCAAGGTTCCCGACTACGTCCAATTACGGACGTTCGTCCAAAACCAATGGTCGAAGTTCTTGGTCGTCCAGTCATTGACTTCGTCAAAGATTCGATGGTTCAGGGTGGTGTTGACAACCTCATCGTTACAACAGGCTATCGAGGCGATATGCTCGCTGCTCATGTTGAACAGTGGAATATGGATGGACGTACTGCTCGAATCAACCAAGAAGCAACACCTATGGGGACAGCGGGTAGTGTTCGTCTCTTACTCGATGAAATCACAGAAACCGTCATCATCGGTTCTGGAGATTCTGTGGCATCCTTTGATGTTGCTGCATTGCTCGAAGCACACAAGCGTAGTGGTGCAAAAGCGACGATGGCGTTGTGGGAAGTTGAAGATCCAAGTCCGTTTGGAATCGTAGGATTGTCAACAACCAACGAAGGTGATGTTGATGGCGCGCTTCGTGAGGGTTACATTCGACGATTCAAGGAAAAACCAACCCCTGAGGAAGCATTCAGCAATGTCATCAATGCAGGATTGTATATTCTCGAGCCAGAAGTTATGGCATTGGTTCCAGAGGGAGAGAAGTACGACTTTTCGAAAGATCTCTTCCCACGTCTCCTCGAAATGGGTTGGCCAATGTATGCTCAAGCCATCAACGGTGTTTGGTTTGATGTTGGCTCTCCCTCGGAATTGATTCGAGCACAAAACGTTCTCATTGAACGTAAGAATGAACTTGCGTTTCCAATTCCAGAAGGCGCTCGAATCGAACATGGTTCATTTATCGATCCAACGGCTCATGTTCACGAGGATGCAACTGTTGAGAATTCCGTTATCGCTCAACACGCAGTTGTTGGGGCGAACTCTGTGCTGAAACACTGTGTGCTCATGAACGGTTCAACGGTTGAAGATGATGTGCATCTGGAGTACGGTATTCTCTCACCTGGTGCTATTGTTTCGAGCAATGTCTCGACTTCCAACGTTATCTTGGGTGACAATGAGCGCCTCGAAAACGTTTGAGATAAATAACTTGAAGGCACTGAGTTCTAATACCCTCGGGTTGGAGAAAGCATCATGGCAGCAGAACGTACGTACGACCGAACATGGGAAGAAATTGAATCCATGCTTGCACGTGCTGAGAAGAAGATGAGAAAGTGGAAGGACTTTTTCGAAGATTGTCGAGAGCGCGGCGATCGTGATGGTATGAAAGATGCTGCTCGCAACTTCAAAGCGTTGGAAGGTGTCATCAAGACACTCAAATGGACACTCGGTGATGTGAGTGTCGATACACCGTTGGAGTGATTACCAACCGCGTTGGTCCAATCGAACTTCAAGCGTTTCCAGCTCATCACCCTTCATTGGGTCGCCTTCGATCATGGCTTGTGCTTCAGCAACCTTGCTGGCATCATCGTAATGAGCCGTTGCGAGTACGATTGCATCCGCCATGTTTGGTGGATCATCGGACTTGAAGATACCAGATCCAACGAAGATGCCATCCATGCCCATGCGCATCATGTGCGAAGCATCTGCTGGTGTAGCGATACCTCCAGCTGAGAACGTGACAACTGGGAGTCGTCCAAGTGTCTTGACCTCGTCCAATACGGAGCGAATGGAAGCATGCATGTCTCCATCAATGGTACCAAATGGTGTTCCCAGATAGGTTCCTGGAAGTTTCGATGTATTGGCGAGAACTCGATAGCGCTCCATAATGAGGTCTGCAGTTTCATCGAGGAGGTTGTCATCCATGGACTGGACTTGCTTGATTTCTTGTGTGATGAGTCGAGAGTGTGTTACGGCTGCGACAAGATTACCAGTGCCTGCTTCGCCCTTGGTTCGAATCATAGCCGCTCCCTCGTGAATACGACGGACAGCTTCACCAAGTTCGGTTGCACCACAAACAAACGGAATTTCGTAGGCTTTCTTGTTGATGTGGAAGAACGGATCAGCAGGTGTCAGAACTTCGGATTCATCTACCATGTCAACGCCCATGGATTCGAGAATCCGTGCTTCGCCCTCGTGACCAATACGGGCCTTGGCCATAACTGGAATCGATGTACAGTCAAGAATGCCTTGAATCATGTCTGGATGACTCGTACGGGCAACACCGCCTGCCTTACGAATGTCCGCTGGCACTCGTTCGAGTGCCATAACTGCAACAGCTCCAGCATCTTCTGCGACAGCCGCTTGTTCTGCGTCAACAACGTCCATGATGACGCCACCTTGTTGCATTCGAGCAAAGCCACGCTTGATGAGGTCGCTTCCGTGACGAAGTTGGGTAAAGTCGGTACGCGTCATGAGTATCAGTCCGTTCGGAGGTTTACCCCTTCAAGAAGGTTGGTTAAAGCCCGTGATTGAATCAGGAGCCAAGAACTGGTGAGTCGCCTTCTGCAATAGGTGCATCAGCAGCCTCAGTTTCGTTCCTTTCGATCCATTCTTCTTCTTCATCAGGAACATCAGTGTCAGCGAAGATGGCTTCAACTGGGCACTCTGGAACACATGCACCACAGTCGATGCATTCGTCAGGATCAATGACGAGGTAGGTGTCCATTTCGCGGAATGCTTCCACAGGACAAACTGCGACGCAATCTTGGTACTTATGGTTCATGCATGCGGATGTGACAACGTGAGTCATAGACTGGGGATTGTCATCAACTACTTGAATGATGTTCAGAGGCCCATGTGAGTTTAGGTCAGCCGAAAATATCAGCCGCAATCGCTTCAACTTCTTGTCCAGGGTAGACGGCGAGTTTGATTCGAATCTTGATGACAGGGTCACCGTCGGTGGATGATATGAGTTCGACCCTTTGTCCAATGACGGATTCGAGATTCAGCCGTAGATGAATCACGTTGTTTTCATCAAGACGTGCGTCCAATTCTGATAGGATCGTTGCATGATGTGGTCGGAGCTTCTCAACAAACGACTCGATTTGCTTGTTTTTCTTGATCTGCGTCGAAAGCATCGCCACGCGTGGCCCATGGTAGGACGTTGTCATGTCGACATTCCACTCGGTTTCAGTCAACCATTCCAGGGCTTGGGTGACCAAATCAATGTCCTGCAATTCATGCGCAGTTGCCGCCGCATGAACGTGAAGGATGCCCATGTATTGACGTCACAGAGCGAAGGTCATGAGGTTTGCCGCTCTTCTTTTCCATCAATTTGCTTCATATAGGTGAGGTATGTCGGTGGAACGCTAGAGGGGTAGCCCCCTCAGATACCCCTCCGAGATGAGTGCCATGGCAAAGAAGATGAGCGCAAAAGCGCGAGCAGCAGCCCGTAAGCAGAGAGACAAGTGGAAGACCAAGCGTTGGTACACGATTCGAGCGCCTCGATATCCATGGAACTACCAGAACATCGGTGAGACCATCGGTGAGTCTGACGAGCACATCATGGGCCGTATCTATGAAATGACACAACAAGAATTCAATGGTGACTTCACCAAGATGCACGTTATGCTCCGTTTCCGTGTCACAGACACAGTCGGACAAGATGCATTGACTACCTTTGTCGGTCACCACCATCAAACCAACCACATCCGTCGACAAATCCGTCGATACCGTGGAAAGATTGACGACGTTCTCGACGTTGTCACCGAAGACGGCTACTTGGTTCGAATCAAGCCGTTGATCATCACACAAAAGCGTGTTCAAACCTCGGTGAAGCAATCCATCCGTGCCAAGACACGAGACGTCCTACGTGGCTACGTTGCCAAGACAACCTACGATTCGCTCCAGGTTGCTATGCTTGATGGCTCGCTCGAATCCGAGATTCAGAACCAAATCAAGAGCATCTATCCTTGCCGATCGGTCGTCATCCGCAAGAGCCAACTCCTGCAAGAGGGTGTTTCGATGGACCAAGGTCCTACCCTCGACGAAATCCACGCAGAAGAAGCACGCAAGGAAGCCGAAATCAAGGCAAAGAAGGCAGCAGCACTCGCTGAAGCCATGGCTGAAGAAGAGGCAGAAGGCGACGCTGACGAAGCAGAAGATGTCGAAGAAGACGCTGTTGAAGAAGCTGCAGAGGCTGAAGAAGCACCCGCAGAAGAGGAAGCAGTTGTCGAAGAAGCCGCTGAAGAAGAGGCTCCTGCTGAAGAAGCATCTTCCGATGACGTCGATTACAGTTCAATGACTGTTGCAGAACTCAAAGATCTCCTCAAGGCGGCAGGCAAACCTGTCTCCGGTAAGAAGGCTGAACTTATCGAGCGCTTGCAAGAGTAATCAGCGAAC
>JAAZUV010000208.1 GCA_018623995.1 Methanobacteriota archaeon | reverse complement strand
GTCGACAAACCGAAGAGGTTTCTGCTGGAGCTCATCGCTCAAAGCATGATGATGTGAAAGCCTGTGATCGATGCGGAGCGCCGATGAAACTCAAGCGAGCCTAATCACTCTTCATCGTTGAGGGATTCAAGGGCAGTGACCTTCTTTTCAAGTTCAGCAACAGCCATTCCCGTTGGGTCAATCCCTACGGCTTTTGCACGGTCCATGAGCACTTGATCGGGCGTCTTTCCTCCCGCTTCAAGGTCGGTGATTGTTGCCACCGTCGTTGCTTCATTCAGCCCCTTATGGAATTCGCCTTTGGAACGGCCAAGGGCATTCGCCATCTTTGGGAGTCGTTCCGCTCCAAAGAGGATGAAAAAGATACCAAGAAGGATAATGATTTCAAGCGGTCCAGGACTAAACGCCATGCTGTTCCCCAAGGAGCCCTAGGGGTTGAGGCTTTCAAGACTTGCCATCATGCAACGTGCATTATCGTGATTCAGCCACCGGATACCGGAGGAAGAAGCGCCACTTCGTCTCCGCGTTGACAATGGACGTCGACGGGACATCGCTCTCCGTTCAAGGCTACAGCCAAGCCTTGACCAAGCCAGTGACCCATGTCAAGTTCAACGACAATGTCCTCGATACTGAGATTCTCTCGCCATTCGACTTTTGTTGTGCGAGACCCAATCGCTTCCGCAATGGGCCCGAATGCAAGCACGCGCACGTATCCTGCTGACATGGACCAAGGTTGATGCGGCAGTTTATCAATACGTAGCCGTATGGAGCCTCATGGCGTTCGCACTACGTGCTGAAGGACTTTGGAAATTGTACGAGTCCGGTGAGTCGGTGATTCAGGCAGTTCAGGATGTGTCCCTTTCGATCAAACAAGGTTCGATGGTTGCCATCATGGGCCCATCTGGATGTGGAAAAACCACGTTACTCAATGTCCTTTCAGGAATAGATGAACCTAATTCAGGAACCGTGATGATCAACGGAGAGAATCTCTACGGGTCGAGCGATGACGAACGCACACGGGTGCGTGGAAAGCACATGGGATTTATTTTCCAAGAATTCAATCTCCTTCCGGTCATGACCGCATTGGAAAACGTTGAGTTGCCGTTGCTCATTCAAGGAAACCCTGCGAATGAGGCACGGAAAGAGGCAACAAAAGCCCTCACTGCTGTCGGTCTTGGTGACCGCCTTGAGCATCGACCTGCTGAACTATCTGGGGGTCAACAACAGCGGGTTGCGATTGCTCGAGCCGTTGTTCACAGGCCTGCAATTGTGCTTTGTGATGAGCCAACTGGAAATTTGGATGCTGAAACTTCAGCGTCCATCATTCAACTCCTCCGTACGCTGTGCCGAGTAGGAAATACGACCTTCCTTATTGTCACACACGATGAATCGATTGCTCAGCAGTGTGATTCCATTCGACGGATGTCTGATGGGCGTTTTCTTGAGGATGTTGTCGAGGAGGAATAGTTGTGCTCCTTGTGCTGCTGCTTACGCTTCTTCTGTTCGTAGGAGCATCGGTGACAGCATACGGCTTGCGCAAAGGGTGCTCGAGAGGGTCTCGAGCACTGATTGTTCTCGCACCAATGGCTGATGGAATTCTTTCGTATTTCATCCTCATATGGCTTGGATTCACGTCAATGAATGGGTTCGTAGGCGGCCTCATGTTTGGCCTCTTGAGTTTGTTTGGCGTTCAAGCCATCGTCTCTCCACGAAGATTGCTTGCATTCCGGTTGGCTTGGCAACAACTCCTTCGGAAGAAACGCCAGGCAGCGCTTCTCATGGCAGGATTGATGATCGGATCTGCCGTCATATCCTCGTCGCTTATTGTGGGAGATTCTCTTGATCAAACAGTTCGAGAAGAGGTTGAGGCGGCTTGGGGCGAAACCGATCTTCTCATTTCAGGATTCGATGCAACGTCAGGACAAGTGGTCGAAATCCCTCAATCCATTGTCGCTGAACTTCGTAGCGCAGATCTTGAAGGCCTTGGCGATATCCAATCTGGAAGGGTCGTCTCTGCATCAGTTGTAACTGCGGATGAACGAGCGAATCCGAGTGTGGCTTGGTTCGCTCTGGAACATAAGGAGGACGTCATCATCGGATCGAAGTCCAAAGGGTTGACGTGGTTTGAATTGGAAGAAATCAATCGGTTTTCAACAACCCCGAAGGTTGTGATCAACCAAGCGTTTGCGGATGAACTGGAGGTGGCGAAAGGCGACGAACTCCAGCTTGGTTGGTTCGTTCGAAATCAGGATGGAATCGAACGGGTTGAACAGAATTTCAGCATCGAGCAAGTCGTCGAAATGGCTGGACAAGGACAACTTGCGGGTACGACGACACCCGCCGTTTTTACCGACCTCGCAACAGCTCAAGTCTTGCAACAGTCCGAGGGCAATGTCACGTCCATTCGAATATCGCTCGACGGTGTGAAGGAGCAACGGTCAGCAGTGGCGCCAATCATTGACTCCATTGGTGAAACCTTGAATGAGAGCATTGGTGTGGATGAATCAGGATTGCAACTCATCACAGAAGGCGAAGCTCTCACCGTAGCTTCAACCAATGGATTGGGGCGGTTATCGCCACGAATCGTTGCAAGTCTTTCGGAAAACCGTAGTTCGTTGGCAGCCAACGCAGCCTTGATGGAAGTCCTCCAAGTTCCACTAATTGGTCTTGATTCAGGTTCATCGAACCTTTTGACACTCGCTGATGGCGATGTCGATGGAATCCATGTTGACGAAGGTGCATTGTGGCATTGGGGTGCTGCAGGTTTGGGCTTTGAAACCAATGAAACATCATGGATTTGGCGTGTTCCGAGCGGTGGAATCCTCAACGATGTTTCCATCGATCATGGCCTTGGATTCGCTGCGCACGACGCTGGGCTCGTCCTTGGCAACGTCTCCGATGATGAGGAAACATCGT
>JAAZUV010000207.1 GCA_018623995.1 Methanobacteriota archaeon | reverse complement strand
GAGTGGGCCACTCGACCCGATGAAGTCATGGAATACTGTGTTCGAGATGCGGCCTTACCGCTCGATATTCTGCACGCAATTCAAGCGATTCGTCGTAAGGAGGCGGTCGCTTCGGTTGCGAAAGTGCCGTTTGAAACAGCGGCCAATGGAAGCACATCGCAACTGCTTGACAGTCTTGTGATTCGATTGGCCGACCGCAAGAACGTGGCCGTTCCATTAACAGGAAGCGCTGAAGCCAAGGAAGGCCAGATCACTGGAGGCTACGTTCACGATGTTGAAGCAGGATTGCATCCATGGATTGCCGTTCTGGATTTCAAAAGCATGTATCCAAGCATCATGATCGGCAACAACGTCTGCTACCCGACGCGTATCGATCCTTCGCATCCTGAACAACCTGGGGAAGACGATGCAACACACGTTTCACCAACGGAAGCCGTCTTCTGGAGTGCTGAACATCGCAAAGGATTGGTTCCAACCTTGCTCGAAGATTTGATGAATCAACGCGATGAACACAAGGCGCAAATCAAACTCGCTCGTAAGGATGAGCAGGTGGAAAAAGAAGAGTTCCACGATTCGATGCAGTACGCTGTCAAGATCATGATGAACTCGTTCTATGGCGTCTTTGCATCAGGCTTCTATCGATTCACCCACAAGGATTTGGGCTCCTCCATTACAGCATGGGCACGTCAAAACATCAAGACCATCATCCAGAAGTTGGAAGAGGAAGGCCATCACGTGGTCTATTCCGATACAGATTCCATCTTCGTTTGTTCACCTGTCCCTGAAGGGTCACCTTCTGTATTGAAGGAGGACGATGATGAGGAAACCATCGCAGCCTATGAGGCTGCAAAACAAGCGATGATCGACTTTGGTCTCGACATTGCTCAGCAATACAGCCGTGATTCTGCTGTGCTTGAATACGAGAAAGGACTCTCTGTTTTCTTCAGTCACGGTGCGAAGAAGCGCTACGTTGGACAGGTTGTCTATCCAAGCGAAGAGATGCTGATTCGTGGTTATGAGACGCAACGTACGGATTCCTTTGAATATCTCACAACGAGCATGAAGAAGACATTCACCTATGCGCTCGCAGATGAAGGCGATGCCCTAGTTCAACACGCTCGTGAATGTGTGGCTGCATTGAAGAAGCACGAGGTGGATGCTCGCCGTTTGATTCTTGCCAAGTCCTGCAAAGGACGTGTTCAATCCAATGGCGAGGTCGATTTTTCCAAGGATTATGCTCGTCCAGAAAGCATGGCTCAGGTCCGTGCAGCGATGATTCTCATCGAACGTGGACTTGGCTTCACGCCCGGCATGAAGATCTCGTACGTGGTCACCGATGCCTCAAAACGACCGATGCAAGTCCATCCTTGGATTGAGGCTGAGGATGATGGCGGTATTCCAGGGTACGATGGACGATTCTATGCTGAGCGAATGGCTGCAGCACTCGGACGTATCACCGAAGCATTTGGTTGGAATGCCAAGGAATTGTTCGACGGCAACAGACAGACGACGTTGTTCTCGTTTTAGTCGAACAAATCGCAAAAGGCTTCTAAATGGCGGAAAGTCAGGCAATGGCATGGGCGCAATCAGAAAAGCAACCTTCCTTGCTGTGCTGATGATGATCAGTGGACTTGCAGGATGCATTGGAAACGAAGATGACGACAGCTCCCAAGAGATCGTTGCTGTTTTCACATATTCACCAGCCACCAACATTCGAGCAGGCCAAACCATTGATTTCGATGCACGAGATTCCTTGCCATCTGGTGTAGCATTGACCTACAAGTGGGATTTCGATGGCGACCAATCCATCGATGCGACAGGCCGGAATGCGGACTGGACCTATCCTGAGACGGGCGAATACACCGTCGAATTGATCGTGAGTGATGGTTCAAACAGCCAATCGACGAGCAAGACGCTGACCGTTGTCGATGCAACTGCACTTCCACCTGAAGCAGAAATTACCTCCTTTTCGTCCGACGAGGATTGTGAGGGCGAGGATGTCGATGAAGGCTCATACATTCACGTTTGGATTTGCGACCTAGAAAAATCACTCAGCTCGAGAAACGCTGAAGGTGAAACCGATGTGCAACTTGATGCAAGTGATTCAACATCGGGTTCGTCCGATGATTACATTTCGACCTATCACTGGGATCTGAACCTCGAATTCGATGCAGACGGCGACGGAGACGCGACAAACGACAACGACCTCGAAGGTGAGACGGTCGCTTGGAAAGACGTGAAGCCAGGTGAGTACGAAATCGGTCTCACGATCACCAACGGCAAGGGGCTTGTCGATTCGGATGACATCAAGGTGTACGTTTCCTACGGGGCCTCGTGGTTGGATTTTGAAATAGCACGAACCACAAGCCAAAATCCGAATCAGCTTGACTTTGACTTCGAAGTCCACTACGACAACGACGCTGGCAATACCATCAGGAAAGTGGTTGGCAAGTTGATGTATCCGGCCAAAGACGAGCCGTGTTTGCCTGGCGCATCCTGTGTGGGCCGCCTCGATTTGGTTGCATTCAACGAGGAGGGTGACGAAGCAACATCGACAGAACCGACCGATAATTCGCAATACGAGTCACGTGATTCAAACTGCGATGACGACAAGTATTGCGTTGATTTGACGCTCTCATCATACCTCTTCACGGATTCAGAATCTGACTCGACGTACGGCGATGGCGACTGGACGATGTCGGTCTCCAACAATGAAACCTACAACCAACAGGTCGACCGTTATCTCCTGCTCCTCATATACAAGTGAAAACCGCGAGACTCAAGCACTTTTCGCTACCAAAATTGAGTCTTTTCTTACCGACCCTTTCAAATAGGGGTTGTTTGTCGCAGGGATGCTAAGGAGTAATTTAGTATGCCATCACAATGGGAAGATAAGAGCAAGCCACACCGTAACATCGTCTTCGTAGGTCACGTCGATCACGGAAAG
>JAAZUV010000206.1 GCA_018623995.1 Methanobacteriota archaeon | reverse complement strand
GATCAACATTTCAACGTCAAAGGCATTGGTTTGGTCGCCATTGGATACGTCCAATCTGGTGTCGTCAATGTCCATGATGAAGTGACCATGCTACCGCATGGGGGCACAGGTTCTGTGAAATCCCTTCAGGTTATGGACGATGATGTGGATCGAGCGGGTGCCGGCGATAGGGTCGGTATCGCTCTTCGAAATGCCAAGGAAGAGAGTCTCTCCGGAACATGTCTCATCGTTCATCCAGAAATTGACGATAAGAAAACCAACACGTTCCGTCCACTTGCTTTGGAGAATCATTCCGTGTCTTCGATGCAAATGAAGCTCTCGCCGTTTCAAAAGAAGCAACTTGCTGTCGGTGATGTCGTCCATGCATCCATTGATTTGCAATTTAACGTAGGTCGGGTCGAGTCGGTTGATGGTGGAACGTGTGTCGTTCGATGGGAGACGCCACTCTTGCAACGAATTGATGATGCTCCAGACGTCCTCATCGCCCAACTTGATTCCAAGCCACGGATTATGGGAAGCGCCAAACTCAGTAAAGTCGAGTAAATCGGCGTCGATTTGTGCAACCTGGAACAATTGTCTTCGAGGGTATTCTGAGGGATGCATTGATAATAGGTGGCTCAAACTGCACCATGGGATGCAGACGAGAGGGCGCAACGAACGCCTTGCGGAGTCTGGGGAGAAAATGGTTCTCCACGGCCTACGCGTGGCTGGCGAAAGCGGTCGAGCGAGAGCCAGTCTTGGAGAATCGAGAGTCTCGATTGAATTCAAGAATGGAAACTGCATTGACATTCGTTACGACCAAATTGTTCGAATGCAACATCACAACACGACGCTTGTACCTGGATGGGTTGGGTTTGTTGGACTCTGTTTGTTCTATGCCTCTTGGCGAGTCATCACGCCTCCAAACATTCGATTCGGCGTTTTTGTTCTCGGTCTCGCCATGATTTCTGGGTGGGTTCTGACGAAACGTCCAACATTAACGCTTGATACCAAACTTGGTGATTGCCATGTTCTTCATGCCATTGATTCACGATTGCTCAAGTTCTCGACGATGATTCAGAGAATGAACGATGGCTTGACACTTGAAGAGGCTCGAATCGGTGTTGATCTTCTCAACGAGGACACTGAGTTTCCAAGACAGGCTGCAAACAATGCGGCACAGGCCCTTCCCATTCCAGTTCGTGATTTGGAACCCTCACGTAGTCTGTCGAATTTCCTTGGCGATGTTCGTACGGATGACGGAGAATTCGAAATCGATGAGGATTTACCCCGTTGGGCAAAGGACAACATGAATCAACTGCCACGGACAATGGACGAACTAGAACCAAGACAACATGGAATCATTGAACGTGGACGGGCCAACATCGGTACACGACGTGGAATCAACAGTCCGCTCGACATCCATTCAGGCACGAGTCCATCTCACAATATGACAACGCAGTTCCAAGGCGATGCTCCGCTTGGAATCCCTATGCACCAACAACCGATGAGCTCATCGAGAATGATTCGAGAGGCGACGGGCAAAAGACCGGAAGCAAACGAACCGACCTTCACTCCATTGCCGAATGATTTCCTTCCGAGTTATGTTGGCCCAGATGGTGTTCATATTCCATCCACTGCAGACGAATTCAATTCACCTGACATCCCATTGCTGGATGCTGAATTGATTGAAGAGGAACCCGCTCTTTCACTTGTGGAGCAAGGCCTCATCCGCCATTCAACCAGCACCAATGCATCAACGAACAATGCATCTACTGTTCGCCGGGATTCGAAAGGGCAACGCAAGCGGTTTCAAATCCGAACTAAGCCAAAGCAACGCATTGCTACATCTCGAAAGAAGGTGGGCCAGGAGACTGGTCGAATCTTCTCCTCAATGATGACGAGGGTCCGAGAAACGATTTCCAATCTCCACGAAGAAGGAATACCCGAGGAAATCATCGAACATATGTCGGAGCATATCTCTGAGGAGGAGGAAGAGGAGCAGGTCCCTGTTTCCTTCAGTTCACTCACAGAATCTCAAGAGGTTGCTCAAGCGCAAAGCAATCAGTTGGGTCTACGTCGTATCGACTGACGTTCCTGAGATGAACATGTATTCGTTCAAACGTTGTTCATACGATTCGAGCGTCATGGATTGCAATCCTTTGATACCAAATCCTTGCAAGGTAAAACTTGCAGATACGGTTGCATGAATCAAAGCATTTCGTAATTCAGCGATTTCTATTGGACCACTTCCAGCAGCGAGATAGGTTGCTAATGTTCCTGCAAACGTATCGCCACAGCCTGTTGGATCGACCACGAGATCGGTCGGGAAAGCAGGCAGAGCAACAATCTGATTACCATGGAAAGCGAGGACACCATGTTCACCTTTCTTGATGATGAGAATTGGAATGGAGGCCATGACTTGAACATCCTTCGCAGCCTGAACGAGATTGTCATTGCCCGATAGCATGGTCGCTTCCCCATCGTTGATGACAACAACATCAACACGTTTCATAGCCTGAATCAACTCTTCCTTTGCGATGGTAATCCACAGATTCATCGAGTCAAGAATCGATGCACGAGTCGGTCTTGATTGCTCAAGAACAGACAATTGAATGGATGGATGAAGATTTGCGCAGAACGTTATCGTGGACGAAGTACCGTGTTCTGGTACTTTTGGCTCGAATGTTTCGAAGACATTCAAGTGCGTTTCATGTGTTTCGGCTTGGGCCATGTTGCCATGGTACGAACCCACCCAGTGGAAGGTCGAACCTTCCAACACTTCAATTCCAGTTGTATCCAAACCAGCATTGGTTAGAGTAGTAAAATCATCCTCTTTGAAATCGGTTCCTACAACACCAACAAGGCCAACAGATTGCAGATTCATACGTTTCTGATGGAATGCTGCAGCCAACCCTGCATAGGTTGCGGACCCACCGAGCGTATGTGGTGCAGAGCCTTGTGGTGAGGTGATGCTAT
>JAAZUV010000205.1 GCA_018623995.1 Methanobacteriota archaeon | reverse complement strand
TCTGAGTGTAACGACCAAATTCCATGAAACATGGTTGCCATCTGTCACAACAGACGGGTCAGGGATTGCCAACACCTCTTTTGCAATTCCATCAAGTCATCCGCTCGGTTTGATTGTGGTCAGTTACTATTACAACGGAAGTTCGGATCTTCTCCCAACACAAGCAAATCTCAGCAGTGTGACCGTTCGTTCGCTCACGTTCATGGTCGTTGATTCGATTACGGACAACCCTGTTGCAGGTTCAAGTTTCAATGTCTCTGGGCGAGTCGTTTCGGACAATGGAAGTGGATTGACCAACCGAGATGGTTCACGACTGATCATGAACGTCTTGTTCACAATCGATGATGCTCCTACTGGATTCGCTGTGAGCAACGGTTCTGTGCAAGATGGTGGATGGTGGAATGCTACCATCACACTCACTCCTGGATTTGAGCGTGGAACACACGTGTTGGAAGCATCAATTGTTCCGACAGTGAACTTCTACATCGGATCGAAGAACAATTCAACCTTTGATAGTCGAGGGTTCTCAATCATTACGTTCCTTGATCCATCGCTTGATGCGCTCGGTCAACCCTCGTTGAACGACCGCACAGAACGTGGTGATTTGCTCGATGTACGCATTTTGCTTGAAGACAATACGGGTGCTCCAATCGATGGCCAGCAGGTCACCTTCTCACTTCCAGCAACGAACGTGACCGACGAAGTGTCTGTTACTGTCACGACGGTTGCGAATGGAACTGCTGTTGGAAGCCTGTTGGTGCCGTTCAATGCATCGGTTGGTTTCAGCGATGTTGTCGCTTCCTATGATGGGCTTGCGGGTTCAACCGGGCTCATTGGATACAACACGACGACGCAGTTTGTCACCTTGGCTGAGACAAATCTAACCATCACAGAGCATACTGAATCGCTTGTTGCAGGTGAAATGTTGTACGTGAACGGAACCTTGCTCGATGATCTCGACATGCCGTTGTACGTTGATGGCGTTGAATCGGTGGCCATAGTTCGCCTCTTCGTGGATGGCGTGCCTGTTGCAAGTGTTCAGAGTGATGCATTCACGGGCGCCTACGCTATTTCCTACCTTGTCCCAGAATCCACAACCTCTGGAATGCACATGGTCGAAGTCCGATTTACTGGTGGACGTGATTGGGTTGACCCAGTTGGCATTGGCGATTCTGTTGATCCAGAATTCTACATGCCAAGTTCTGCAACCGTTGATTTCAATGTCAGTGTGCCGACACAAATTTTGTTGATCACGCCGACAGGTGAGGTGAACCGTGAAGAAACCATGACTGTCCAAGGGCGATTGTTGGACATTGTTGACAATCCATTGCAAGACCTCACCATCGACATTTACCTCGACGATGTGTGGATGACCAATGTCACAACGGATGAAACTGGACTGTTTACAGCCGTCATTCCAGTGCCTGCTGATGCAGCGCTTGGCCCAGTCTCGCTGGATACTCGCTTCAATGGAACGGTGTTCTATCTGCCAAGCGATGCTGGTGGTACATGGACGGTCTTCAGTCAGATTCTTGTTTCTGTTTCTGTACCTTCTCCTCTTGCAGTGACCGATACAACAACGATTACCGGAAGTGTGCTTGACAACCAACTTGAGCCAATCCAAGGTCATGTTGTTGAACTCAAGGTCGATGGCTTTGTTTTGTCACAAGTGACGACTGGAGCTGATGGAACGTTCTCGTACGAATGGACCGTTCAGGACTTCTTCAATTTCGGCGACAATCTGCTTGAAGCGAATGTCCTTGCTCAGGGCTATTATCGAGAAGGGTCAGCCAACCAATCGTTCTTCCTAGCGCATCGTTCTGCCATGACGCTTGAGTTTGACGATGGTACGGATGCAACCCGTGGAGATTTCTGGACCTTCTCGGGACGTCTCTACGATATCGATACGGTCGATCAGGATGGAATCGGTGGCGAGAGTGTTCTTGTGTATCTTGATGGCCAGTATATGTCGACCGTGACAACAGCCTCCGATGGGACCTTCTCAGGACAAGTCTATGCGAGCATGGATCTCGAACGAGGAAACGGTCACATCATCCAAGTTGTGTTTGAGGGAACCCAAGAACACCTGAGCACACTCACCAACGGAACAGTGACCGTCTGGGCAGACATCGTCATCACCATTGACAGCACATCGTCCCCACAGTCTGTTCGCTCGGATCCTGCGAACCCGATTCGTCTGACAGGAAGCGTTGCAGAAATCGGTGGCATTGGTGAAGTCTTCGAAGATGTGGTTCTCTATGTCGGCAACGGCACAAACTGTGTCAACAACTTCGAAGGTGCGGTTTGTTTCGATGGAGCACAAGTCGATTGGAACATTGGAAACTTCACAATCGTCGTCAATGCTCCATTGACGTTGTCACCTGGCTCGCAGTTCGTTAGTATTGACGTTCCAAGAGACACTGGTCGTTACATCAACGGTGCGTCAGAATCGCATCCAATTTACATTAAGGTGAACGCAGAAATCGAAATCTTCGTCGATAAGATTGAAGAGAACGTGGATGAAAAGGTCGATGGCCGAGTTACGATTGTTGCTGAAGATACAACAACTGGTCTTGCAGGTATTGCAGTTGAGTTCTATCTCTATGCCGGAAACGGTTCTCAACTTGGTGCAATGACCAAGCTGACCGATGCCGATGGTGTTGCAGACTTTGAGTTCAACAACGATCCTGCATACGGCGATGCCTCAATCTTCGGTCAAGTTTCACTCGATATTGTCATCACTGATCCAAGACTCTCGGACCAGACCGTTGCTGAGTTCAACAGCACACGGCTCAATGGATTCGCACCTACTTATGAGTTTGAAGCAGAAGCCTCTGAAGTAAGTCCGTGGACCTACGTAGCCTTGGTCTTCCTTGCTGCAGCTGTTGCTCTCGGAACGGTCATGTATCGACGTACTCGACAAAACGAGTTGCTTTCCGAGATGAGCGAGGTATTCGAATACACGGCTGAACT
>JAAZUV010000204.1 GCA_018623995.1 Methanobacteriota archaeon | reverse complement strand
GGGGCATCGATCAAGATTGTTCCACCAATGACCTCATCACCAGTTCTTGCGCGCACTGGATACGTTTCTCCAGTCATCATGGACATGTCAATAAGGGCAGATCCCTCTACGACGAGGCCGTCAAGTGGAATGGTCTGACCAGTCTTGACGAGGATGGTTGTGCCTGGTTCAACATCTTCCACTGGAACGCTTGTTGTACGTTCGTCTTCATCCAGAATGTTTGCCGTTTTTGGTTGGAGATCCATCAAGGAAAAGATGGCATCCGTTGCTTGTAACTTTGCTCGACCTTCCAGGAAATTGCCCAAGAGAACGAAGGCGATGATGAGTGCAGCTCCGTCAAAATACACGTGCTGTGTGTCCGAAAAAATCTCTGGAAGGAACGACATTTTCGGTGCAAACAAAACCAATGAGGACCACAAAAAAGCCGTCGTGGTTCCTAAGTGAACCAGAACATCCATGTTGGCCCTTCCTTTCCCAATCGCCTTCCATGCACCAATATGGAACTGATGCCCCATGTAAAGGTAGACAGGTAGCGCTAGGAGGAATGCAATCAGCCAGTTTGAATTCATTCCATTGCTACTGCCCAAATCTGAAACAAACATCGAGACAATCAATGTAGGAATGGCCAACAGAAGGGCCAAACCAGCGTTCCAACCTTGTTGACGAACTGCATCGATGCGTTCTTGTCGAATTTGTTGGGGCGTCGGCATCGAACTTGCAACAAATCCTCCGCGATTGACTGCTTCTTCGATTGCATCATGGTTGGGATCGGCGTCGTTTTTCCATCGAACAACGGCTTTTTCCAAGGCGAGGTTGACGCGTACATGTTCAACGTCACCAACTTTACTGATAATTGAGTCAACCGACGAAACGCATGCGGCACAGGTCATGCCCTCGATGCGGTACGTCGACTCCATCGCCATATGACCCGGTATTCGCTCCATGCTGTTTTTAAAAAGGTTGATGTCAAACGGGAGCGAGGTCAAGTCGGCCCGACCAGAGATCCAATCCTCGGATTCTGCACGGGAACAATTGGCCTAATTCAAGTAGGACAGATTCGCCTCTTCCATCGCGAAGTTCTTCCATCAGACACAATCCAAATTCATCGATGAAGAGGTTCTTTTTGCTGGAAAGTTGCTTGAGATGCATGCGCCCATGCATTGAACCATCATCGTTGAGATCGAGGAAGACCCATGGTGTTCTCAAGCCGACAACACGTGCGTTCCAGTTCTGTTCTTCAGCGTTCATGAGATGACAATTCAATGTCATCGCGACCAACTCCCATTCCAAGAGTTGAGCCATACGTCCTTGGTCAGAGCAGTGTTCGCTCAACGAGACCATTTCGTCTTCGGTATAGGCCCACTCTTTCTTGTGCAGCATCGCTTTCAACTGTCGATGAACAATGAGGTCAGGGTAGCGACGAATCGGGCTAGTGAAGTGCGCATAAGCATCGAGGTTCAACCCAAAATGCCCAATGTTGTTGGCATCGTATCGCGCCCGATTCATCAACTGAAAAAGCCCTTGATCAACGACTCGACGCAACGATGAACGAAGTGCACTGGCTTGTTCCTGTGCTTGACGCAACCCGTCCAACATCTCATCTCGTGCATCTTGCGCTGAAACGTTGGCCAGATATCGTTCCACCTCAACCTTCTCTTCGCTCGATGCGAGTCCACTCAAATCGATGTCTTGACCAGCCCACGCTCCGAGCAAACCTGCCAGCTCATCGGTGTCGTCCTGGCTTTTCGATTTCGAACGAGGTTCGGGAAGTTCGATGGATATGTTGAGGGCTTCCAATTGCTTGTTCAAATCTCGAACATCGATGGAATCTGGCATTGGATGACATCGCCAAGGTAGCGACGCACCTGCTTTACCGAGTATTTCACCAACAATGTTGTTGGTTTTGACCATGAATGTCTCAATCATCTTGGTCGCTTTGTTTGGCCATTTCACTTCGATGGAGAGATCGTTCTCGCCATGGAGACGCGGACGTTGTTCTCCTTGCTGAATGTTCAATCGGAGTTCATCAGCTTGCCAGTCCTCTGCCAATTTGAACAATCCATCCCATCGATCATCGTCCAAGGTGTCTTCGTAGGCTAGGTTGTCCTTCACGAGAATGACTGCTTCGTGTGCCTTCGAGGCGACAATGTTGTTGTTATCGTCGAGAACCATCTCAATAACCATGGCAAGTCTTGGAACGTTTGCGCGTAGCGAACAAAGGTCATCTGCAAGCCTGAATGGAAGCATTGGCAGGACTGCATGGGGAAGATAGACCGACGTTGCCCGTGCTTGAGCCGTAGCATCGAGTGAGGAATCTTTGGTCACATAATGGGCCACATCTGCGATGGCAACCCACAACGTACGACCAGAATCGTGCTCTTCGAGACACACAGCATCATCAAAATCCTTGGCATCTGGAGGATCGATTGTCACAAAATGGAGATGCTGCAAATCGCTTCGTCCATCTGCAAGTGCAGCACCCGCATCAACATCTGGCAACTGTTCAGCCCATTGTTCGAGACTTGATTCATAGGTCGATGGGAACGGGTTGTCGTTGTTCTTTCGTCGCCAGTTCAATCGATTGTTGAGCAAATCGAGAATGGACCAACGTCCTGATTGAATCAACATCATGGCGAGTGCAGGTTCAAACTCTGGGAAGCGCAAACCTGACTTACGTGCGGCAAGACGTTTGAGTTCAAGTTGAAGGTCGAACTTTTTCCACGTCAAGCCAATGTCGGGATGAAGTCGAATGTTGTCCGAAATTGGTGCGTTTACGATCATGCATTCCCACGCTTCAAGGATGTCTTGCCATTCATTCGAATCAGACAGTGCTTCATTCTCAAGACGTGATAGCCGAGCAGACCAATCTGCGACCGCTTGCTCAATCGCAATGATGGATTCCTGTGATCGTGCAGAAACGGTGTTGTCTCCTTCCCACTTGAAGTGCTGACCGCGTTTTCGAGAGGATCGAATCAAAT
>JAAZUV010000047.1 GCA_018623995.1 Methanobacteriota archaeon | reverse complement strand
TTCCAAAGATTGGATTTCATCCAGTACTTCGAAACGGATTGGTCCTTTGAGTGAATAATCCAGGCATTGGCTCGTCCTGCATGCTTTCTCGCTTGTGTTGATCCGAGTCGTGGTGAGATGTGAACTGTATGCAGAATCGGCCATTCTCGCATCCAATCACCTGCAGAGTCGATGAGCATGGTCATCTTGGTCGGTTCGGTAGCCATGGCATCAAGCAATCCCAATTCGTTCAGAATTCGAACCAATGAACGAACGTGTGGATGACGTGGCTCCTGTTTCCTCAGTTCTCGTGCAATACGAACAGCCGTGTTTGGCCGATTCGCATCAAGATGCAACAATGCTGCAACCACTCGGCCTTGTGGCCACGATGATGTAGGCAATTCAGCGTGTTCCTCATGCTTCTTCATGAAGGCTTCAAGCATCGACAAGGCCTCTTCGCTCCGTCCACTGAGACGCATTCGAGCACAATCACCGAGTAACATCAATCGATCAGCAGGCTTGTTTCGATAGGTGGTATTGGCTCGGGGCTCTCCGTTCGCCGTTCTGTTGAGCAAGTCGATGTTTCGACGCATGAGCGGATCAACACCGAGAACGGGTTGTGAAGCACTCGGAACACTTCGCTTTGAATCAAGGACAGCAGCAAACCATTGCAATCGTGCTGCTTCGATGTCGCTCTTGTTCAAGAGCGCAAGTCGAGGCGCAGCCTCGGGCAGGTCTCGTTGGCAAAGACTTGCAGCTGCAAGAATCAATCGTGCAACTTGTGCGTCTCGGCCCGTTTGTAGTGCAAGCAACGAGACAGCGTTCTCCTCGGCTTCCTCCCAACGATTCAACCCAGCAAACAACTGCATTTTGGCTCCGGTTTGCCGCAACAAGTCCAATCCCTGCGTTGATGATTCTGTCGGATTGAGGATTTCATCGTAATGTTCGATGGCACGCGTCCACTTGTCTTGAGCAATGAGTTCCGTAAACGGTCGTTGTTTCAGATAGATCATGTCTTCCATCTGTGTCAGCATTTGACGCTGTTCACTGATGCTTGCATCAAAGGTGATGTCATCGAGTTTGGAGCCGACCTGAAGCGATGTAAGCCAAATGAGAAGGAAACAAATTTGACCTCCAGAAGCCAACATCCAGGTCAATTCTTCCATCGCATCCTTCTCGACGTAGGTGCACAGCGTGTTTTCCCAATCACCACAAGCACCGCCTTGTGGAAGGAAGGAAGAATCCCAGAACGTGATCATGGCGAGAGCGAGAAGGAGCATTGACTGTCCTGCAAATCCTGTGAAGCAGAAATTGAGGACTTTGGCTTGCTGAGAACGTTCTGCACGAAGCAATCGACTATCTGCTAAACGAATACCTCCTCGGCCTGAAACATCCTGAACATCGAGGAAAAGAATCCGTGCAACTTCGTAAACGAACAGGAAACCAACCAAGGCAACGTTGAGGAGCAGGAACAACAGAATCGATGTAACCAGTGGGACACGTAATCCTGGATCTGGAATGTTGGAAAACAACTCGATAAGGAAGAATCCAAGGATTCCACCTTCTTCCATGATGGTGGCTTGTTCTCGGTATTCTGGAAGTTCGAGAACCCGCTCAGAATGCGTGAACAACTCAGGCGCGACAAGGATGGCGATCAACGAGAGCAACGTGTTGATAGCGACGACAGGCATGGCCAATGTGTTGAGATGGACAATCCGTGCGATCACTTGCTGTCGTGCATTTGGTGCATGATTGTGGAATGGTGAAGGATTGCCTTTCGCAATTTGAGCAGAGGATTGCCGAAGCGCTTGCCATGATGTCCCCATGACCCGGCCATATGCAACGATGGAAGGGGAAAAAGCGAGCAACAACGATCCGCTTAGTCGATGCGTGAATGGAACGTCCCACGAGCCAAGAAGGGAGTAAAACAGACCGACACCAAGGAACCAGAAGATAGTCAACGCAATGTAAGCGGTGTTGCGTGCACTGCTGGCTTCCTGCAACTTTGCTTTTCCATGACCAATCGGTTTAATGATTTGAGCGCCGAGAGATGAGCCGGATGAAATCACTGCAGGAAGGATGATCAGTATCAATGCAAGTGAAATGTTTGGAGCGTGAAAACCATCACTCTGACCTTGTGCATAGATGAGATATTCGAAGAAGAGAAGCAATGCACCTGTCAGTGCAAAAAGGTAGGTTGCGACTCCAAAACGCATGCCACGTGAACGAAGCAAATCACGTGCTTCACCAAACGATTCTGTTACGGTATGGACCTCGTACCGCATGGGTCCTGTTTCGAATGCAACCTGCAATCCTCGCAGTTGTCGTGGAACAACCGTACGCCAAAACAACAAGGCGATGACGGCTGCTAAGACCAATGGAACAACGGCGATGAAGGCAAACCCCTCAACTATCACCGGTCCAGTCATGGATTTGCCACACCCTGCTTCCTTTTATGCAGTGCGAATTGATGCAGTAATGAAGTTCAGTTTTCCTGAGGTTTTGGGACCAAGGAAGGTTCTGAAATTTTGTTGTCAATCTCTTCCTTGAGGTCGGCGAGGAATTGGTCGACAGGGATGTCGGCAATTTGGTCGCCTGTACGTGAACGCAACGAAACACAGTTGTTGTTCATTTCACCATCGCCAAGAATCATGAGATAAGCCGGACGCATCTTGCGATGGGTTCGAATCTTCTTTCCAATCGTATCGTCCCCATCATCGATCTTGACTCGAACGCCAGCATCTTTCAGTTTCTGGGCCACTTCGGATGCATATTGTTTGTGCTTCTCAGAAATGGTGAGAATGTGGACCTGTGTTGGTGACAACCAGGTAGGGAATTTTCCAGCAAAGTGCTCGATGAGTACACCACAGAAACGCTCCATGGAGCCAAATGGTGCACGATGAATCATCACCGGGCGATGGTTCTCACCATCGCTGCCCTTGTACCACAAATCGAAGCGCTCAGGGAGGTTGTAATCGACTTGAACGGTTCCAAGTTGCCATTCTCGACCAATGACGTCTTTGACAACGAAATCGATCTTTGGTCCGTAAAATGCAGCTTCGCCCTCCTCCTCGGACCAGTTGACGCCGAGTTGAGCCGCTGCGGAACGACATGCTTCTTCGGCTCGATCCCATCGCTCGGATTCACCAACGTACTTGTCGCTGTTCGGGTCACGCAATCCGACTCGAACACGGTAATCGTGCATCCCAAGAACGTCAAAGATGGTCTGAACGAGTTCGATGCATCCCATGACTTCGTCAGCGATTTGGTCTTCAGTAACGAAAAGATGTGCATCGTCTTGTGTAAATCCACGAACACGCGTCATTCCAGAGATTTCACCGGATTGCTCCCATCGATAGACCGTTCCAAACTCTGCGAGGCGGAGAGGAAGGTCTCGGTAGGACCGAGCTTGTGATGCATAGATTTTGACGTGATGTGGGCAGTTCATCGGTTTGAGCATGTATCCATCAATGTCTCCGGTGCTCATCAGGTTGGACAATTCGGAACACGAACATCCTTCGTCTGCGAGTTTTTTCATGAGGTCACGTTCAACGAGTGGAGGATATTGACTGTCTTGGTAGTAGGGGAAGTGTCCAGATGTGCGGTACAAATCCAATTTTCCAATGTGGGGCGTAAACACTTGGTCGTAGCCTTGTCGGCGCAAATGATGTGAGATGAAATCCTGCAATTGCTGTCGAACAATCGCACCGCGTGGTGTCCAGAGTATGAGTCCTTGACCAACTTCTTCGTCAACATGGAACAATTGCAAATCCTTGCCAAGTTTTCGATGGTCGCGTAGTTTCGCCTGTTCCATTCGGTGCAGAGTTGCTTTCAGTGCTTCTTTTGTTGGCTCAACAATGCCGTAAATTCGCACCAACTGTTCACGAGATTGATCACCACGCCAGTAGGCAGAGGAGACCGAAGTAAGACGGCTGAACATCAATTTCGCTGTGCTTGGAACGTGTGGGCCTAAGCAAAGGTCGTACCATTCACCTTGCTTGTAGATGGTCGAGCCATCTCCATCTTCCAATTTATCATCGATGATTTCAATCTTGTACGGATTCGATGTGAAGTGCTCTCGCAACTCTTGGTCGTCCAGTTCTACACGCTCAACCTTGAGATTTCGTCGAGCGATCTCGTGCATTTTTTTCTCAATGGGTTTCAAGTCGCCTTCGCCGATGGGTTCCATCGCAAAGTCATAGTAGAATCCACGATCAATGGCTGGACCAATGGTCGGCTTCGCATCAGGATAGAGTTCCATGACCGCTTGCGCTAGCAAGTGCGCAGCGCTGTGGCGAAGAATGTGAATGCCTTCATCGCTTTCAGCAAGAATGCCCTCAACATCGCAATCAGCTGTAAGCGGTGTGGAGAGGTCGCGTTCAACATTGTTGATGCGTGCTGCAAGGCATCCGTGCTTCTTCCCGAGTGCATCGGTCACGACTTCGCCTGCAGTTACGCCTGCTGCGTATTCGTTGACAGTACCATCAGGAAGGGTAACGTTGACCATCGACATAGGGACGCCTCTTGCCTCACCCTCGACGGTCCCATTCATCAATGCGACGCTTGAAATCACCAATCAACGATGATGTCATCATCCAAACCTTGACTCGGTTTGTCAAGAATGACTTGTTGTTTGACCTCTTCTTCCTGCTCCTTCTTGGGCGTTGAAACAACGAAGGAATCCGGCGTTTGTGCACCACCGAGTTTGAATCCGAATTGTGGCTTTGTTTCCTCAACCTTTGGAGATTCTGTTTGTTGCTCTGGGACGATCTTTTCGTGTGATGCTTCGCCCTTACCCATTTCTTTCATGCTTTCTTTCATGATGTCATCGAGGGCAATCTCGTCCGGTTTGGATTGTTTGACCATGGAACTCCATCATCCGTAGCACCATGAAAACATCGGTTGATTGATTCCATACGGTTGAGAGCAATGATTGAAAACGAAACGAAGCAACGTCGATGTATGCGAATCGGCATCGTTGTCAATCCTGATGCTGGTTTGGGGGGACGATTGGGATTCAAAGGAAGCGATGGACGTGCCAAAGAAGCACGCGAAGCTGGTGCAGTCGATCGTTCAGGCCCACGAATGCAACAATGCATTTCCAAATTTCTTGATCTGCAACAATCGAGTTTGAATCGAATGGGTGTTGATCCAACGTTCGTTGCTTGGACGGGTCGAATGGGAGGAGATTGGCTCGATGGCGTCGACTACGAACAACGCCAACCATCACCATCTGAATCAACGGCTGATGATACCGCCGCACTCGTTTTGGATTTGGTTTCAGCCAACGTCGATGCCATTCTCTACGCCGGTGGTGATGGGACAACCAGAGACATCGTCAACGCTCTTGATGGCCACGAAACGCCACTGATTGGGGTTCCAGCAGGTGTGAAGATGCATTCTGGTTGTTTTGCTACTACACCAAATGCTGCCGCTGAGGTCCTCCTTGCATTCCTACAGGGCGATCTGATGGTTGCCATCACGGAAGTCATGGATTTGGACGAGGAAATTTACCAGCGTGGTGAGTGGAAAGTTCGCATGTACGGCGAGGCATGGACCCCATCGAGTCCACGATTCATGCAAGGTGCAAAGGAACAAGTCGAGCGTGCAAGCGAAACCGAGACCATTGAGGGGCTTGCGAACCACATCGGGAACCTCATCGAAGCAGATCCTGAACTGATGGTCATTTGGGGAAGTGGTGGAACGTTACGCAGAATGGGAGAACATCTCGATGTGGAACTCACACTTCTTGGCATCGATATTCAACACAAAGGGACAGTTCACGCCGATTTGAACGAAAAGGCTCTGCTTGAACACTTGAAAGAGTACGAAGGGCCACGTCTGCTGCTTCTTTCACCGATGGGTGGACAAGGCTTCCTCATAGGGCGAGGCAACCTCCAACTTTCTCCAGATGTACTTCGAGCGATAGGTTTGGATTCGATTCTTGGTGTTGCAACTCCATCGAAGTTGTTGGGTCTTTCGAGTGTACGAATCGATACAGGCGATGTCGCTTTGGATGAGGAATTCCAACAACGACGTTTTGTCAAATTGTTGCAGGGCTATCGTACAACTCGAGTGATTCGAGTATTGGATGCCTAAGGAAGCGATTGGCTGCTTGAAGCGAGAAGCAAACCGAGGAACGGTGGGCTTGGACGACCTGGGCGAGATTTGAACTCAGGATGGTATTGGACACCAACGTAGTACGGGTGTCCATCGAGTTCAAAGATCTCACAACGCTGTCCGCTTTCGTCCTTACCAACAAATTTCAACCCAGCAGCTTCGATTTGGTCAACCAGATCGGGATTGATTTCGTAACGGTGACGATGGCGTTCATCGACCGAATCATGGCCTCCGTAGAGTCGCTTTGTAACGCAATCATCCACTTGGAAGATGGTCGGCCGAGAACCAAGACGCATCGTTCCTCCGAGGTGCGTCTTCGAAATCTCAGGCATGAAAATCACTGCAGGATTGGCTGCATCAGCGTCAAATTCGGTGGATGTAGCATCCTCAATTCCTAGGACGTTGCGACAGAATTCGATGGTCGCAACTTGCAATCCAAGACAAATGCCAAGATAGGGGACATTGTTTTCACGAGCATATTGTGCAGCGAGGACCTTTCCTTCGATGCCACGATCGCCGAAGCCACCGGGGACTAAGATGCCGTTGGCGTTGTGAAGAAGCGCCCACGACTCGGCGTTGTTTTCATCTTCCAAGTCGCTTGCTTCAATCCAATCGATGTTGAGTTTACGTTCAACAGCAAGTGCAGCATGTTGGAGGGATTTGATGACCGAGAGATAAGCATCGGAAAGGTCGGTGTACTTTCCGACCATAGCGATGTTGACCTCCTCGGTGAGTTCATCGAGGCGATGAGCCATTGCTTTCCAGTCTGCAAGAAGGCCCGTCTTATCGCAATCAATGTCCAGAATGTCGCAGAATCCTTGTTCTTCAAGCATCAATGGAACGTGGTAGATGTTGGGAACGTCATGTGTCGAGAAGACTGCTTCAGGACGGACATGACAGAAGGCAGAGAGTTTCTGACGGGTTTCATCATTCAATGGCTTACTCGAACGACAAACGAGGACGTCTGGGGTGATTCCAAGTCCCATGAGTTCCTTGACCGTATGCTGTGTTGGCTTGGTTTTCTGCTCCCCAACTGGTCCCATAACTGGAACGAGAGAAACGTGGACGAACGTGACGTTGTCCCTACCAACCCGGAACTGGAATTGACGGAGCGCTTCCAAGTAAGGTGCACTTTCGATGTCGCCAACCGTACCACCAAGTTCGATAATACAGACATCGGGTGTTTCATCGCTCCCATCAGCGGGTCGCTTGGCAACATCGATGATCCAATCTTGAACAGCATCGGTGATGTGTGGAATGACTTGGACCGTTTTTCCAAGATAGTCGCCACGGCGCTCAGCTTCGAGGACCTTGGAATAGACCTTACCGGTCGTGAGGTTGTTGTCTCGGGCAAGGTTGAGATCGAGGAAGCGCTCGTAATTGCCGAGATCAAGATCAACTTCGCCACCATCGTCCAGAACGAAGACTTCACCGTGCTCAAACGGACTCATGGTTCCAGCATCGCTGTTGAGATAGGGATCAATTTTGATTGAGGTAACTCGCAATCCGGCACTCTTCAGGAGAACGCCGATGCTACTTGCAGTAACGCCTTTGCCCAGTCCACTGAGCACGCCCCCGCTGACAATTACGTACCTCAAGCCTATCAACGGGATTTCTAGCCGTCGCGCATACCATATCAATATTGGCTAAGACAATTGACTATGGTTCATCTCTACGTTCAAGTATCGTCAGATTAAGCACAGTGTATGTCGGGTCCATCTGGCGACAAGATACTGGTCACAGGGGCCCTTGGTCAGATTGGTACCGAACTTGTTGAAGCGTTGCGCAAGCAACACGGTTCTTCATCTGTCATCGCTTCGGACCTTCGGCCAGTCGAACAGGTTGATCTCAGCCAGGGGCCGTATCTTGTGCTCGATGTTCTCGATACTGAAGCGATCATCGATGTGTGTAAGAAAGAAGGCGTCGGTACAGTCTATCACTTAGCAGCACTGCTCTCCGCAACCGGTGAAAAGAATCCAGAGTTGTGTCGAAAGGTCAACGTTGGTGGAACCATCTCCGTATTCGAAGCAGCGCGAGCGTGTTCGATGCGTGTCTTTACTCCTTCATCCATCGCCGTATATGGGCCAGATGCCCCAAAACATGCTCCGCAAATCACACCACTTAATCCAACGACAGTGTATGGTGAGACCAAAGTCGAAGGCGAACAACTCGCCAAAGAGTACGAAGAGAAGTACGGATTGGACATACGTGGCATCCGCTATCCTGGTTTGATTTCGTACAAAGCACCAGCAGGGGGTGGGACGACCGATTATGCTGTGGAAATATTCGATGCTGCACTGAGCGACGGACATTACGATTGTTTTGTGCGCGCAGATACACGATTGCCCATGCTCTACATGGACGATGCGATCCGAGCAACACTGATGTTGATGGATGAGCCAAGTGAATATCTAGGTGCATCGAAAGCGGGATACAACATCGATTGTTTTTCATTCACTGCAGAAGAATTGGCGATAGCTATTGCCAACGAAGTGGATGGATTTACGTTTGATTTCAAACCTGATGTACGCCAGAATTATGCAGATTCATGGCCAGATTCAATCGATGGTTCGGTCGCCAAAGAAGAATGGAACTGGTCACCAGAATTCGATCTAGATGCTATGGTTAAGGCCATGCTCGATGGGCTTTCAAAGAGTCAGTAATCGCTTCTCAGTGCAATCACTGTGAAATCCACTTGTAGGTACGGGCGCCTTCGTTGGCTCCATCTTCACCAATTTCAACCAGAGCAAATTCACCACGAGGAGAGACAACGCTTTCTTCCTGCAATCCTTTGTGGAGATTTTCGTAGGTGATTTGATCGATGGCGACACGACCTGCTAGGCGTTCAAACAACTGCCAGCCTGCAACGACTTCGCGCCATCGTGGAGAAACCTTGCCTACGAACACCTTCGCTTTCGCACCTGAACCGTAACCACAGAGAGCAAACAATTCCCCTTCAAGTTTTGAGTTGTCCTCCAAATCCGATTCAAATGTGGACATGAGCGCCAAGAAGATGGAACCCGTGTATTGATTTCCGATTAGACTTGAGGCACGTTGTCCCTTTTCGATGCGTTCTTTGTGGAAGTCCATG
>JAAZUV010000203.1 GCA_018623995.1 Methanobacteriota archaeon | reverse complement strand
ACAGCAGAGGCGAATTTCCTAAACGCAGTCAACAACGGCCTCACGGTTTCTGAAGACGATAAGGTGGTCTTTGACGTCATTGTCGATGATACGGCATCTGACAAGGACTCACTGGAAGTCTGCTGGGATATTGACGGAACACGTGATGCAGACCTCGATGGCACCTTGAACAATGACTGTGATGTGAGTGGAGCACATTTCGAGTACACATGGGAGACCAGCAACCCTCAGTTCCGAACCGTAACGGCATGGGTGAAGGACGACGATGGTGCCATGGCTTCAATTTCGGCTGTCGTCAAGGTTCAGAACGTCCTGCCAGGCGCAGAGATTTCGTTCGCCAATGGATCACTTGACAACCTCGTCAAGGGCGATACGCTCAACCTCACATCCGATGGAACCACCGACTCAGACTCGGATAAATTGAACATGCTCTATGTGTGGAAGTTTGAGTGGCGAGGAGACAGTGATTTGGGTGAATCAGGCCCAACAGTATCCATTACAGATTTGCCTGTTGGCACATGGGACATCAACCTCACCGTTACGGACGATGACCTTGCATCATCGACCAAGACCATCACCATCATTGTCTCTGAACCGCCCCCAGAAGGATTCCTCGAAGAGTTCAGCGATACATTGGGTGTATCTCAAACCATGTCGATTGTCATTTTAGGGCTCGTTGGTTTGGTGATCATGTTGGCATCGTTCCTGCTCATCACTCGCCGTTCACCGCCAGATTTGGTCGAGACTCCATCGAACAAAGCATGGGATACAACACCGTTACCAAGTTATGCGCCTTCGGAATTGCCTGCATACGAGCAGCCAGCACCACAAGCGCCTGTTCAATCAGAGCCGTCTGTTGAACAGCCAGTCGTGAATCAAGGCCCTCCTCTTCCAGCCACCGGCTTACCGACTGGTTGGACCATGGAACAATGGGCGTACTATGGCGAACAATATCTGGCAGCAAATCAAGCACCTGCACCTACCTATCAACCGACACCTTCAATGACTTCACCATCACCTCAAAATACGAATCTCTCCGACCTATTGGATGATTTGGACTTGTGATAACGATGGGAAATCTTTGGCAGTTCTTTGGACTCCCGGACCCAGATGCAGGTGGTGCAGGTCGAGTCGCAGAAGCACCTGCTCCTACGCAAAATAGACAGTTATCGAACGAACCTGTTGCAGTAGAAACCCAAATTGTCGAGCAGATACCTGAATCTCAAATTGACGAAAACATCACCTTCGAATGGAATGGACCTATGACGCCAGACGGAGAACCATTCCATGATCTCTCACAACATGGCGGGCGAGTTTTGACTCGACCAACACGCGCGTTGCGATACGTTAAGCCGGATGAAAAGCATCGCATCCACACGCGAGACATCGCTCAACGAGTGCTCCAAGGGGATACTGTGATTGTCGATCTACGAACATTGGTCCATATGGAATCGCACCAACAGGCTTGTCGACGTGAATTACGAGTCATGTGTGAGCAAGTTGGTGTCGGTGTCTTTGCTCTAGATTCGGAAGATAAGTTGTTGATGATTCCCGGAGCAGATGTCGTTGTTGATATTGAAAAGCACGAGCTTGGACTTACACGTCTGCTGCATGTATCTTGAGGTGAAACGATGGACAGGCGTCAGCAATTCGCAGGTTCATATCTTGAACTGTTTACATCATCGATGTTGTTCTTCATCGCCTTGACATTCCTTCTGGCATGGTTAACATTTTTTTCTCCTTACGAATTGTTTGAGAACACAGATCGTCTTGAGCTGATGAACTTCGTTTTGATTACGCTATTCGCATTAGGGCCTGTCATGGCCATCCTTGCAGGTATTGCGTTTGATACATTGCCGCTTGTGTACAATGTCCCATCCTTTGAACGGACGACAATGCGTCACTTTTTGCAACTCAACGCTCTTGGGCAGCTGTTCATTCATCTTGGCATTTACATCGGAAATTGGGATGTATTCATTGAATTCTCAGGAATTGGCATTGTTTTGATGTGTCTTGCATTACTCACGCTCACACCATCATCGATCGATATTGTCAAACAGAAAAGCAACTCTGGAGAGGTTGGAATCTTCTCGTATTCACCTGGATTGGTCCTCGTATTCTGCTCGTTGTTCATCGTTGCTTCATGGTTTATGCGTGAGATCGATGGCATGATTCAAGTTGGTATTGCGTTCATTGTAGGGATTTTCTGCATGATGATGATGTCGACAGTCATGCTCTCACATTTCAACCGTAGGCTGGGTTGGAATACAACAAATCCGAAAACTCTGCCCGTTCGATTCTTCATCCTCATTCTCCTTGGGATTGGTTACGTTGTGGCGAGTTTTCTACGAGCAAGGGATTCGATATCAGAGGATCTAATCGATATCGGTTTTGCAGTTCTTCTCTTGAACGTATTTTTCATGATGAATCCTCTGAAAGTTTTACGGTTCTCCATCGGTAAATTTGCCAAACCGCATTCTCGATTTGTGTTCATAGGGTATTTCCTGTTACCTCTACTCTCACTCGTTTCAATCGCACCTATATGGACTGGCCATGAGGGCATAGCAAACATTCAGCCTTCACATTGGTTGTTGATTGCCTATTCATGTTTCTTCGTGGTGTGCGGGTTTGCTATTTTCCTTCACGAGGATCACTTGCATTATTCTCCATCGACACGGATAACGCATTGGCATCTGGTCTTGATGTTCCTTGCTTGTGGTGTACTCATGACATGGTCACTCTATGATGGAGCCGTACTTTTGGATGGAGAATACTTACCGGTGTACATCTGGATTGGGACACAGAGTGTTGCATCCTTCTTACTCGGTATCCTATTTATCCGACACACCGTTTTCCCATCGGACAACTGGCACCGAATGCCGATGTTTTACGATCGACTCATGGAAAGCAACGATTGAACGTCGTCCAGCAAGTCCAGAGAAGACTGAGTAAATCCTAGCACTGTCGGTTCTGTACCTTCAATCAATTGAGCGTACTTCCCCATCATACCAGCCAAGTCATAGCCACCAGCTT
>JAAZUV010000202.1 GCA_018623995.1 Methanobacteriota archaeon | reverse complement strand
TCGGTTGCTGCATACAGGATGCCGCTCTGTTCGTGGAGGTCGTTGACTCGTGTTGATGAAGGCCAACTGTTCGAGGTCGCTGAAACGACCTGACTCCATGTATTGGATGCGTCGAGCTGGAGCAGTGTTCCATCACTTGTCATGACGTAAATGCCCGATGGAAGCACTTCAAACAACCCAATTTCAAAACCAGCATCTGGTAGACCATCGCTCACTGTACCGTCGGTTTGCGAAATCAGTTTGAACATTCCATCTGCGAAGGCAATGTGGATATTTCCACTCGGCCCAATAGCGATGCTTACAATCTCAGAACTGAGGTCACCGAAGTCGTAGAGATCGATAACTGCAGGATCGTTGTTCGCATCGAGAACAAGTATGGACGTGCTGCCTTGCAAGTAGAGTTGCCCATCGCTTGGATGTTGAACTGCATTGTAAAGAGGAATGCTCACAGGTGCGAACGATGTAATTGGGTCAACTGGCGCTAGGGCTTCGAAGGCAAGCTCTGTGATGTCTGCATCCGAGGGCAAAGTCCAACCTGCACCGGAGGCGCTGTTGGGAGAGAGCCGGTCAGAGTAAGGATTTGCCCCATCAAAAGAATCGGATGCGCCTAGAGTTCCTAGCCCTCTCCAATCGAAGAGATTGATGCCGATGTCGTTGGCGACGAGAAGAGGCTCATTGATCATGAGACCGTTGGAGCCGTTAACATGAACTTGGAGTGAAACGTTCGAAATTTCTGCACCTGGAGCGAATTCGAGAACCCAATCCGCCGTTGCTTGACTGGAGAGAATTGGGTCGTTGCCCACGATTGCATCCAACTGAATCCAACCGGTGTCATTGGAGCCAGAAAGAGGCCACGAAACCACATCGTCTGTTTCGTGAGCAGATGCAATAGGTACACCAGCGAGCACAACAGACCACGATGCAAGAAGCATCAACGAGGTCAAAAAGAGGGCCTTTTTTGCTCCTCGACGGTCGGCATTGCGGCTGCTCATACCGATGATGCAATCACTTCACTACATAAAGGCCCTGTGTCGTTGATAGAACAAAGCATCATTCCAAATCGGACAATTCGCCTTGCTCGTTGATGAAAAGCAGTCGAATGGTCGAGGTTCTTCCCGAGATAGCTTTGGGCGATCCTGAAATAGCAACAATCGTGTCATTGGGGCGAATCCTCTTCATTTCATACAACTGCTTGACTGCTTCAGCAACGGTCGAACGAGCACGCGATTGTTCCTCAACAATGAGTGACTCGACACCTGGAAGAATGGTTGTACGCCGAGCAGCGCGAATACGATTCGTCATTGCGTAGATGGGGATTCGAGGTCGGTGAGCCGCCATCAATCGTGCTGCGTTACCATGTTCTGTGCCAACGATGAGATGCTTTGCATCGGTTTCTCGTGCGATTTCGATTGCAGCACCGGCAATTACACGAGTTGAGACATAGGCGGCCAGTGCAGGGGGATCGGGCAACCCCTTCGTCGATTGTTCAACAGTTTCAGCAATTCGCGCCATTGTTTCAACAGCTTTGACAGGATGATGGCCACTTGCAGTTTCACCAGATAACATCACAGCGCTAACGTGCTGACGGATGGCTGTTGCAACGTCTGTAACCTCTGCTCGCGTCGGCCGAGCATGATTGACCATGCTTTCCAACATCTGCGTTGCAACAACAACAGGCGTTCCACGTTCGAGGCATGCTGAAACGATTCGTTCTTGTGCAGCAGGAACTTCTTCGAGTGGGATTTCAACACCCAAATCTCCGCGAGCGACCATGACCACATCAGCGGATTCGACAATAGCAGTGAGATCCTCAAGCGCAGCAGGATGTTCGATCTTCGCTACAATCCAAGTGTGGACGCCTGCGGCCTCAATGCGTTCACGGGCTGGAATCAAATCTGCGGCACTTCGAACATACGAAACGGCAACAAAATCGACGTTTTGCGAAAGCGCATGGTCGAGACAATCCAAGTCGTGTGGACCTACTGCAGGGAGTTTCACCAGCGTTCGTGGAACATTGATTCCTTTTCGTTCGGTCAGAATGCCACCGTCTTCAACTCGACATCGAACGATTTCACCCTCAAAATCCGGTGCAGTGAGGACTTCAAGCCGGATCAAGCCATCCGAAAGCAGGACAGGGTCCCCTTTTTGCAAATCCTTTGAAAGCCCATCCCATTCGACGGGTAGAGTTTTGACCATTTCGCCGAGAATGGTTGTGCTCTGTGGAGGTAAACCTTCAGCATAGCCACAATGAAGGTCAACAAGTTCTCCCCGTAACAATTCGACTTCGCCTTCGAAACGCCCTAAGCGGAGTTTTGGACCAGGCAAATCAGCGAGCAATCCGATGTACGTGCCGGTTTTAGCTTCCGCCTCTCGGATGTTCTGAATCGTTCGTTCTTTACCCTCGAAATCGCCATGAGAGTAGTTGAGTCGTGCAATGTTCATCCCCGCTTGCATCATCTCTGCGAGCGTATCCACGTTATCACTCGCAGGGCCAATCGTCGCAATAATTCGAGAACGCATATATCTTCCTCGTTCCCCGATAAACGCACATGCTCCATAGTCCTTCCATTGCCAACGGTGGTTTCAATCAACATTCAGAACCCTGCAAAAGATGGGAATAACGAGCGAAGACTCAAACCATTGATGCGTTCAAGTCGAACTTAGGGGAAAGGAATGGACGACAAGAAAGACCAACTTCTTCGAAAAGAGGCCCTTGATTACCATGAGGAAGCGCCTCAAGGAAAAATCAAGGTTGTACCTACTAAACCACATTCTACAGCACACGAACTTTCTCTCGCATACTCGCCAGGGGTTGCATACCCTTGTCTTGAAATCGCTGAGCGTCCAGAAGATGCGTACCGATACACATCAAAAGGAAATCTGGTCGCTGTTATTTCCAACGGTACAGCTGTTCTAGGTCTTGGTAACATTGGAGCACTAGCGAGCAAACCAGTCATGGAAGGAAAGGGATTGTTGCTGAAAACATTTGCAGACATCGATGTATTTGATATTGAAATCGATGTGACCGATCCTGAGGAGT
>JAAZUV010000046.1 GCA_018623995.1 Methanobacteriota archaeon | reverse complement strand
CAGCGCGTTGGAGCTGAAATCGATCCTGGTACGGTTAAAGTCGATCACATGTTTCCGATGCGCTCGCTGAACAAAGGAACCAACGATGAGGATATTGCGCATTTTGTAAAAGAGTCTTCACTTGAATCGACACGATTCATTTCGCAACCTAAATTGGATGGTTCCGCACTTTCTCTCGAGTACAGGAAAGGCCGATTGGTTCGAGCTGCAACAAGAGGAAGTGGCGACCGAGGCGAAGACGTCACCAAGAATGCGCGCAAGGTTGAGAATGTGCCGCATACGCTCGGTACGGAGGTTGATGTTCACATCCGAGGTGAAGTCGTGATGCGAAAGTCCGTTTTTGAGGAAAAGTATCGCAACATTTCTCCAAATCCAAGAAACCTTGCAGCGGGGGCACTTCGTCAAAAAAAGGCAGATGGGAAAGCCGATGCAAGTGATTTGGTCTTTCTAGCATACGATGCGAAGTTTCCGAGTGAAGCATCTCGCCACCCTGATTCGAAAGCACCGCCAAGCGATCCATTTGACAGTCTCCTTCTCGAGTGGTTGACGAATGTTGCAGGTGTCAAACCAGCGCCTTGGGTTGTCCATGATTCGGATACAGAAGGCGCTTCCATTGAATCGCTCTGCAAAGAGACCGAAGTCTGGAGTAAGGAACGAGAAGCCTATGCCTTTGAAATCGATGGACTCGTTTTCAAAGTTGATGACCTCGAGAAGAGAGATTTGCTCGGTATGACGGCACATCATCCTCGCTGGGCGCTTGCATGGAAATTCCCTCCAGAAGAAGCAACCTCAGTTCTCCTCGATGTTGACTGGCAAACAGGTAGAACGGGCAATATCACTCCAGTTGCACGCATTGCCCCCCAACGCGTAGGTGGCGTGACAGTAGAGAACACCACCTTGCACAATCTTGGCGAAGTTGAACGATTGGGCATTCAAATTGGGGATAAGGTTCGAATTGTTCGTCGCGGTGATGTGATTCCGAAAATCGAAGCGAGCCTTGGACCTGCAACGCAACACGACATCGATGGTCGAGTGCATGCTGATGGAGAATCATTCCAAGGCGAGTTGCCACAACGTCGGAGGATTTCGCCACCTGAAGATTGTCCTGCTTGCAACGGACCAGTCGAGATTGAAGGGGCATTCCTTCGTTGCACAGATGTCCAATGTACGGCACGACTGGGTCGAAGCATCCTCTACTATTGCCGAGCGCTCGAGATGGACGGTATTGGAGAAAAACTCGTTGAGCAACTCATCGATGAGAATATTATCTCAAGCATCGCTGACTTGTATCGACTTGACGAACGTATGTTACTCTCACTGGATCGGATGGGCAAAAAGTCAGCAGACAAGGTTCTCAATGAAATTAACAAGGCTCGCTCGATGTCCTTCTCCAAGTTCCTGAGTGCTCTTGGTTTACCAGGCATAGGTCCAGAATTGGCGACAGCAATTTCGAATCAATTCAAAGACCCGGAGCAACTTCTAGCATGGGTTGACGACAGTCTAGAAGATGACTCTCGAATATTGGAATTAACATCGATCGAGGGTGTTGGCGAAATTGTTGCACTCCAACTTCGGGATGGAATCCATCTTCGAAAAGCATTCATCTCCGATCTTCTTGCCTTCCTAACGATCCAGCAAGAGAAACTGGTCGAAGCCGGTGGCCCACTGGAAGGCATGACGTTCTGCGTAACTGGCACACTTTCTGAATCGAGAAAGAGTATTCAAGCACGAATCAAGGCTGGTGGCGGAAAGGTTGTTAGCAGTGTTTCAGGAAATTTATCTGTGCTTGTTGCAGGCGAGAATGCTGGATCGAAACTTGCGAAAGCTGAAAAATTGGATGTCCAAGTTTGGGATGAGAAAACCCTGCTGCAACGATTGTCTGAAACAACCACACCTCCAGAAAACAAACCTGCTACGACGCAGCCAACACTGTTTGATTATTGAGAAATATTCTGTCGTCAGGAACGAACATTCTTAACGAGCATAGCATAATTTTCGCTCATGCAACTGAAAGCCATTCTCCTCTCTGCTGTTGTTGCAATGGTCGTACTCACGCCTGTTATCGAAGCGAATTCAGGTGGTAAGCACTTCTCTTCAGGTGGCTGTGGCTGTCATGGAGGAAGCTCTTCAACGGTCTCTATTTCTGAGAATTTCCCATCCAGTTACACACCTGGTCAAACCTACTCGATTCAGGTTTCAGTATCGGGAGGCGTAACAGGTACACACGGCGGTTTCAATGTCGAGGTCTCCAAAGGTTCACTTTCAACAGGTGGTAATTCTGGTGTCAAAGTCAGTGGTAAGTCCGTAACGCACACGAACAAAGCAAATCGAGCATGGAGTTTTGATTGGACTGCCCCTGTTTCTGGAAGTGGAACAGTCACGGCTGGAATCGCTGGAATGACAGCCAATGGTGTAAGTGGAACAAGTGGAGACGCTTGGACGACGACATCTGCGACCATCACAGAAACAGTTGTTGTGTCGAACAATCCGCCAACCGCATCCAATGTCCAGATTTCACCATCGAGCCCTACATCAAGCGATGACATCACACTGACCTACACATTTTCGGATCAAGATAGTGGTGATACTGAGTCAGGTACAACCATACATTGGTTACTGAATGGAGCTCATCAATCACAATTTGATGGTATAATGACAATTTCAAGCGCATCCCTTCTGAAAGGAGACAGTTGGCAAGCTGCAGTAACACCCAGTGATGGAGAGGATTTTGGAGCAACCGTGAATTCGAACACAATTACAGTGTTGAATTCTCTTCCTTCGATTTCTTCTGCCACAATTTCGCCACCAAACCCGACTGTTGATGATGATCTCACTGCATCAATTTCAGGTGAAGCAGACAACGATGGTGATACACTCGCCTTTGAGTATCGTTGGTATCTCAATGGTGCTTTGCAAGATGGACTTGATGATCTCACAATCGTACCGTCGCTAGCAACACGGGCTGATGATGTCTGGGAGGTTGAAGTACGCGCTCATGATGGAGAAGGCCATTCCTCCTGGGTTCGTTCGAATACGATTTCCGTGATAGGTGATACATCGAACAATGCGCCGACCGTGGATTCAATCACCATTTCACCCTCGAATCCGAAAACACTTGACACCCTTGTGGCTTTCTCAACTTCTTCTGATGCTGATATGGATTCGATTGTTGATACGCAATATCGGTGGTCGAAAAACGGCATCATGACAACAATTTCAACTTCAGCAATTGATTCAACGATGACGACAAAAGGCGACCTATGGACTGTTGAAGTTCGGGTAAACGACGGTACAGAGTGGTCATTGTGGACAGCCTCTTCGAGCCTAGAGATACTGAACACTGCGCCCACATTGGATTCTGCAACCATCAGTATGAATGAAGCCGCTACCGATGAAAATGTGACCGTGATGGCAACGATGAGCGATGTCGATGGTGATCAAACAACCATGAGCATCACTTGGTATCTTGACGGAGTGATACAATTAGACTACAACAATCAGGCAACGCTTCCTTCTTCTGCTACGAACAAAGGCGAATCATGGACTGCTGTCATACAAGCGAACGATGGCGAAACAACAAGTTCCCAGAGCGAAACACTCTCAGTGTTGATCATTAACTCTGACCCAATTCTTTCTGTCGCTCTGGAAAATGCAACCTCACAAGACGATTTACTCCTTCAAACATCCATCTCTGACATCGATAATGATGTCACTGAGGTTTCAACCATTACCTGGTTTAGAAATGGGTTTAGAGAAGGTTCACTTGATGGTGCAACAATTGTCCCATCATCATACCTTGGCCCGGGACAAGAGTGGAGAGTCGAGGTGAATGTTACAGACGGTGCATCATACGTCATCTCAACAACTTCGATCATTGTTGAAAATACACCTCCTATTGCGAAAATTTCTGTGCTCACCGATGCTCTCTATGCTGGTGAACGGGTCCTACTTTCTGGATTGGACTCAACCGATCCAGACAATTCCATCGTCCGATATCAATGGATTTGGATAAATGGAGCATCCTCAGGAGTTGAGGCATCATTCCTCATGCCGGCGAGTGGTATTGTTGAGGTGTCGCTCACAGTCATTGATGAATCCGGAGCAACAAATTCCTCCTCAATCATTATCGAACCGATTTCGGCGTTGGCATGTCCAAACCTCACTCAAACAGTATCTGATGCCAACGTTCAACTCGATTGGACGTGGGCTTCCTCCGTTCCAGCATCCTTTGAAATCTCGAGAAATGGTGTCATCGTTGGTGTGACCAATGAGACAACCTTTACCGATTCTCCAAACCTAATAGGCATCTCAAACTATGAGATTCAAACACTACTTGGTGACCGTATTCTCGAATCGGCTTGCCAATCGCCTTCAGTCAGTGTCAAAATCGATGCAGCGACGATTGAGTTTGATGAGGGCCCATCTGCCGTTGCAGGCTTGGGTTTGGGTTCAGTCTATGTCATCATTGGAATACTGCTGTTCGTTGCGAGTCTGTTGCGTAGAGGTGAGGAACAATGAAGCAGAAATTGGTTCTTCTTCTTGCGTTATCCCTCATTGTTCCACTTCACGTGAGTGGTAATCCCGGCGGGGTTGGAAACAGCCTCGAAAACATGCAATGTGGAGGGGCTTGTCATGGCGATGCCAATCAGAATGCTACCTCCAGTTTGCAACTCAGTCTGCAACCATCTGGAACAGTTTGGGCAGGCCAGCCGACTGAAATCACAGTCCAGATTTCTGGCTTCGATACCTCTCACGATATCGATCAGATTGGAATCTTCCTCCTCTCCTCGACCAACGCCAACAACGATATTCCAACCACGGATGGATGGAGTATACTTTCTGATGGGATGGGTGGCTCAAACAACTACATCGAATATGCATCCATTGACTCCAATGTTCTGACACATTCTTGGATTCTCCGAGCAGACGAAGTCGGCGAAAAAGTCCTCTATGTCTCGGTACATCATGGCGATAATTCAGGTACAGACGCTGGAAGTCCTTTCTTTGGCGTTTCTCAGGCATTCGAAATAACCGTTGAAGCCATCCCTGAAAACTTGCAAAGAATCGATCCAGAATACCAGCCTCCAACGTCAAGAGAGATTGGTGAACCGACAACGCTGTGTCTTAAGACAATAGCAGCAAACGACGTTGTCATTGAATGGCGGGAACCTTCCGGAGAATCGTATCAAGTTGAGACCACCCAAAACAACGGATGCTGGAATGCAGTATTGCCGTCTGCCCTATCGGCATCCACCATTGAATGGCGCGCTATCCTCGACGGCGAAGGCCCACAACAGACGACACCATGGTTCTCGTTGACGAGTGCCGAACCCACATGGGAAGCAGATGAAACTGCCTTGCTGCTTCAGTCGATTGCCCATTTCGTTCTCTTCTTTGGGTTGGTGCTCTTGGTACGAAAACCGAAACCAAGCGATGATGAATTCAAGGATTACATGGAGGATTCCCTATGATTGAATCTGCTACGTTTCACGTCATAACAACAGAATTGGTTGTTGGATCGTTCGCCCTTGCAGGCCTTTGTTTTGTCCTCCATTCCCTCATATCAATCCAAAACAAAGAGAGTCAATTTGTGACCATGATGGATTCAACAGCACACATCGCCTTGCTGTTTGGCCTTCTTGCCCTACCGTTTGCGATCGCCTCCGGTATCAACTCCTCACCAAGTGGAGCTCATACATCGCCTCTTCTTGCCAACAAAATGCTGCTTTCAACTGCTGGTGGCGGGCTTGCGATTGGAGTTCTATTCACGCGATGGCGAATGGGAAGTGATGACGCCTCACGACATCTCCACAACGCATTTGGTTCGATGTCTACCGGCTGCATGCTCCTTACAGCATCACTTGGAGGGACCTACACAAGAGCAGATTCACTAACAGAGTTTTTGCCATTTGTCAAGGAAACGACCCTTTTGCTTCCAGCATGGATGAGCATCTTCGTGATGCTCATCATTCTTGCAGCACTCATTGTTCGACAGACTTCAACCATAAAGCATGGATGATGGTGAAGGCGCCTCTGACGGTGCTGCTTGACTAAGCAAGGATTTCAGTTGCTCTTCAAGCATTTGTGCCTCTTCAAGCAATGGCTGATCGTCAAGATGCGTAGTTGGCAAGATAGCGTTGAGCTTCTTGACCAAGGCAGCAGCAGCTCTTGCATCAGGGAATCGTGGATCTGCTTCAACCATGACGCTCATGACGTCAATCGCTCTCCTACGAGCCTCACTCAGCAGGACGCCATTCATACCTCGAATCACGCCACCTGATAGCAGTGGCACATCCATGTCTTTGAGTAATTCACACACGGCGTCGGTTGCACCGATGCCGAGCAGATCGATTCCTTCCGTGTCTTCATAGTCAACGGTTGGCTCTTCAATTCCTGAATTTCCACCAAGTCCTTCTTTCGAAAAGGCATCAACCAAAATGCCCATGCGAATCTTCGAACCCTTGGACCAATCATAGAGAGCCCAGACAATGTCGTGAACAAGTGGGCTTGGAATAACAAGCTCGCTCATGAGGAGGATGATTTTGTCACATCCATCGATGCTACACTCAGGTTTTCCAGCATAAGCTCGGATAATGGGCATGGGCTTCCCGTCGGTTACGAGCGTCAACGGAGGCAAACGCGGATCGACCACGCCTCCCACAAACTCAAGATCTAAATTGTCAATCAAATAATGTCCAACCACACTTGAGACCATGCCTACACTTGGGAAACACGTGATGACGAGTGCTCCTTCAGTGACAACGTCTGCTCGAATCTTAACCAGAGTTCCTTCCATAATCCGAACTTACCAAGGAGGCATTCAACACTTTCGCCTTCAAGCGTAGGTTTCATGTCCTTCGAAGAGAGGGATTGTACATGGTCGAAGAACGAAAGCACAGCCTCTCGCCTTCGGCGTGGAATCGATACGAAACCTGTCCACGAATGTATTGGCTCAGTCGCCAAGGACTGCCGAAGAAGACAGGAATGGCTGCATCTCTTGGAACAGCCGTCCATGCATCCATCGAAGATTTGCTGCAAATCGATCTCTCTGGGCGAGAACCTGCAGAATCCAATTGGCTCCTGCAAGAAGGAGACACACTTCTGCGAAAACGGTGGGAAGAGGAAAAGCAACTCTTTCATGAGACGCCAAGGCATCCAAACTGGAAAGAAGAGAAGTATTCTGAGGCGCAAAAACAGCAGAAAGGTGCCATCAATATGCTTCTTGATCACGTTGGGATACAAGGGCTAGCACATGAGCGAGTAACTGTTGCACTTTGGAAGAAAATTCAATCCTTGGTCATTGCAGTTGAAGGAGAATTGGTCACAAAAGATGGCCAATTGATGGGTCGACTCGATCTTTTGCTTGCAAACGTTGACGACGCAGGCAATCTCACTGGCTGGTTGGTTGCTGATTTGAAGACTGGAAAACCACCGCAAGGAAAACTCAAACCAGAGGTGAATCGTCAACTCCGGATGTATCGGGATATTCTGCTTTCAAACAACGAAAAGGCACCGCCGGTCCAAGCTCAGGGTTGGTACACGGATACATCATCGAAATGGGATGCTGTTGGTGAGAATGTTCTGGAGGCTGCCTATGAGGCATGGAATGCAACTCAACCTTCCGACACACCTCTTGACCCAACACCAGGCCAATCCTCCTGTGGAGGTTTTTGCGATTGGAAAGCATGGTGCCCCCATTGGTGGACATGGCGGCACGAAAACAAGTCCTTGCACAGAGGTGACTTCGCTGATGGCGTTGTTCTCATCCATCAGTACGACGAAGGTCGCTCGACGGCAACAGTTGAACAATGTGTACCGAGAAATGAATCGGGCGAGATTGAACCTACGGGAGAAATGCGAACAGTCCGATTTGATGGCCGGGGCAAAGAATCTCTTGAAGCACTCCTCGATGCGGGTCATCAAGGCCCGTTGTTCCTAGGAAGCGCAATGATGAACCGAGATGTTTGGCGTGTTGGACCTTGGTGCGACGTTTTACCGTGGGCGCCTATTCCTGATTCAGGTAAGCCTTGATTTCATTGACAGCGTCTGTATCTTCGATTCCATTAGGCGACAACAACCACTGCAGATAGCGAGGATCGAGTGAATTCAATTCCTCAAGATGGCGACCGCGATGTCTCCCAACAGCGAGGACCATGTGTGCTCCATCTCGACGAACCATACCGTTTGGATCAACGAGTTCCAAATCATCGAGTTGGGGTCCCAAGTCCGACTGAACTTTTGCAGTCGAACCGGTCGCACACCATTGCTCAACTTCTTCCAAGGACTTTCGAAAGTAGCTCGGGTGATCGAGGCCAAGTTTCCAAAGCAACAACAGCGACGCTGCGGCATCGGCCGAAGCGGTGTGCGCGTTCTCAAGCGAGATCCCGTGTCGATTGCATTGTGCACCAAGCCGATGAGGGCGTGGTAATTTCAAGCGGCGAACCATTTCCAGCGTATCGAGAACGGCTTTCGGTTCCGGAGGCAGTGCACCGATTCGAAGATACTCGTTTCGTAGCATTGGAAGGTCGAACTGGCGTACATTGTGGCCGATAAGGACACACCCATCAATCAACTCAGAAACACGGTCAGCAATTTCTGCAAAATCTGGTTGGCCTCGTACGTCAGCATCCGAAATACCGTGGATGCGTTGAGATTCGTATGGAATCGATCGTCTTGGATTGACCAATTGGTCATACGAAATTTCCGTACCATCGTTGTTTGAACCAATCAATGCCAACTGAACAATTCGATCTCTGGATGTGCTTACACCTGTCGTCTCTAAATCGAAAGCGAGGACGCGTTCGCCTTCGAGCAGTTCCATATACGAATGGAGTCACCTGCAATTCAAGAACTATCGCTTGAACCATGCTGTTCCTACTGAATGCGACACTGGGATTAAAGAGCAGCCGCCATTACACAGAAGCATGGGTTTCTTCAAGCGCTTTTTCGGAAAGCAAAGCAATGAATTGTCCGAGGAAGCCAACAACGCTGCAGAGCAGAACATACAATCGCAGTTGAAAGCCCAATATCATCGAGACATCGATGAAGATGTATCCTTTCTGGAATCCATTCTCGATGATAGTGAAGATCAGCCAGAGAAATCGGTCGTTCTCCCTGCCCCCGACTACGATGAACAAAACGTGACAGTGGATGATGTCCTCGTCGAATCGGAGATGGAAAACTTCAGTGAAAAGAATACGGTCGAGCATGCATCGGTTGAAGATATAGGCAATCATCTCGATT
>JAAZUV010000045.1 GCA_018623995.1 Methanobacteriota archaeon | reverse complement strand
GACCCGATTCTTCATGGTCATGTCCGATGGCTTGGATTATGCTTCATCATCGATGCTGATGCTGCTCGTAACAGGTTCTGCATACACGTTCTTATGTGTACGCTCCTTCATCGAAGCTCGTAAATCCGGTGCGCTTGCAGCAACGGAATAATCAGAATTTACGTCGACCTTTCACCGTAGGTGCTGACGTGTTGGTGACGTCGAAGTCGTTGTCGTCCTCTTCGTCCACCTTGACAGCAACGTCAATTTGGACTTCTCGAGAAGTGCCTTGCTTTGATTCCATCTTATCGATGGTTTTCATCAGCATTGCGAATTCCAACTCGAGATCTTCGAGTGCATCGCTCAACTTCTCGATTTGACCTGCGAGACGCTGTGCGATTTTTCGAGCCTTGGACAAGGTTCGGTCGTTTCCCATGTTGAAACCGTTTCATCAATCGATTATCAATCCATCGAATCCAAATCAACATCGTTTGGACCGATGCCAATCGTGATTTCTCCATCGTTCCACACGCCCCGATACATGAGCATGGTCTGGAATGGTGTTGCAACCCCCCCGTCTTTTGTCACGGCGATGACGCCACCGCGTCCACCGATTGGCTCAACAACTTCAAGGACATCTCGACACGCTTCATCAAGACTCAGCCCAGCCTCATACTTCGTTGCAAGACGGTGGGCTGCACATGTCCGAATGAAGGCTTCACCAACACCCGTACATGAAACGGCGATGTTTGGGTCTGCCCATGTTCCTGCACCGATGATGGGCGTATCGCCGATGCGTCCTTTCGGTTTGCCAGTCATACCACCGGTTGACGTTGCTGCTGCCACGTTTCCGTCCTTATCGAGTGCAACTGCTCCGACCGTCCCCATGCCTTCCATATCGTGATCGAGAACTGAGTCGTCTTCATCGGTTGCGCCAGGGCGAGCGTTTTGTTCCTTCCAACGGCTCCACTGTTTTTTGCGAAGATCGGTGATGAGCCAAACAGGCTCGACTTTTTCGACTCCTTTCTTGATTGCAAATTCGTCAGCAGCCTCACTGTTGAGCATCACTGGCCAACCTTGCTTGAGGATGCAGTTTGCAGCGCGAATGGGATGGCGAATTTGTCGTACATTCACAACGGAACCTGCTGCACCATCTGAACCGTTCATGATGGAAGCGTCCATGGTAACGGTTCCATCTTCATCCAAGACTGAGCCGATCCCAGCATTGAACAAATGTTCGTCTTCCATCAATTCGACGGCTTGCGTAACGGCTTCCAGTGCATCGATTGAACCTGATGCAAGGGCGTTACCAATGGACTCTAAGACATGATGCATGCATTGAATTCTTTCAGGATCGAGTGAGGTTAGTCCTCGCCATTCACCATCGCCGCCGGCCCCACCATGAATGGCGAGAATGGGCATTGTCTTCACTCTACGACGGAGCAGCGAATGATTTGCTGAGGTTGTGCCGGGCGGTCACCAGGGAGTTTCTGGCAGCGCTCAATCGACTGGACAACGTCCATACCGTCTGAGACCTGTCCGAAGACAGCATGGTTTCCGTTGAGCCATGGTGTTGCAACTGTGGTTAGGAAGAATTGGGAACCACCAGTGTTTCGTCCAGCATTGGCCATGGAGAGAACACCTGGCTTGTCGTGCTTGAGCCCAAGAGCGGATGGCTCGCAAGGAATCTTCCAGCCCGGTCCACCGGTTCCAGCTCGTCGAGACATTGGGTCCTTGGAGTGTGGGCAGCCACCTTGAATCATGAAATCCTCGATGACACGGTGGAAGTGAAGTCCGTCGTAGAACCCGTCTTCGACGAGTTTGACGAAATTGGCCACAGTGTCTGGGGCGCTCCCGTGAAAGAGTTCGATGGTGATGTTTCCTGCTGATGTTTCCATGAGTACGTGCATGAATCGACCACACGTGCATACCTCAAGAGCATTTGCTTGTCCCATTCTTTCATAATTCATGATAAAAATCGTCCAATTCTAGTTAGATTTCTGTGGACGAAATGTATCAGAATCGTAACCACACCTTCATGAAGAGAAGCCCGATGTTCCACCCATGACCGACCTAAGGGACATTGAAATCGAAACCATTGATGGGAACAAAACAACACTGCGGGAACTTGGTGGAAGCACCTATCTAATCGTCAATGTTGCAAGTGCATGCGGCTTTACTCGACAGTATGAGGGCATGCAAGCATTGTACGAAGCAAAGCAGTCCGAAGGCTTGGTTGTCGTTGGTTTCCCGTGCAATCAGTTTGGAGCACAAGAGCCAGGAACACATGAAGAGATTGCAACGTTTTGTGAAACACAGTTTGGTGTGACCTTCCCAATGATGGCGAAAATTGAGGTCAATGGCGATAACCGACATCCACTGTATGCTGAGTTGTGCAAGGTTCCAGATCACGAAGGCAAGGAAGCCATCAAGTGGAATTTCAACAAGTTCATCGTCCGCGAAGACGGCTCTGTTGAGCGCTATTCTCACCGAACCGAACCTTCGGAATTGCCTCTCTAATCGACTTCTGGACTGAGAATCTTCAACGAGATTCAAGTGCAGGACCATCTTGGTTGAGCACATGGTCAAGCAACTTCCATGCATTCCGACCGGGTGCTCAGCATGTTGCCGTGAAACGACCATGCCCGTGACAGAAGCTGAAGCAAAACGCCTCTCACGTCGAACCGGGATGCCTCTGAAATCGTTCACATGGGAAAACAATGGAATTCTTACGCTGTTGAACGATGAGAAGACGCGTGCCTGCGTGTTCTTGCTGACAGCAAGTTCCGATGTCAATGCGGAGGGCATATGCTCAGTCTATGAGGTCCGTCCGGAGGGATGTCGAAAGTATCCAATCGTATTGAATTCAAACGATGATGCCATCCTGGACGATGGATGTCCACACCGCCAGGACTTCCCTGAACCGAGTGAATCCGATGCGATCGAATTGCTCAATCTTGAGGAGCGCTTGTTGCGTAGACAATGACGCGTCCAAGCGATCGATGGACTGAAACGTACCATGCGTTCTCGTAGTGCCATCCCGCTTTATTGAGCATTTCTTCAATCGTCTCCCATGCATAATGCTTCAGTGGAGGGCGCTCGCTCCTCTCGAGCGGATGATTCAGGTGTTCGGCTCGTGGTTCACTTGGTAGAATCAAAACAAGTCCGCCATCCACAACCTCTCTCGCACTTGCTAACGTATGTTGGAGAAGTGCGTGATGGTCCATGGACCCCTGAGAATTCCTGCCGTATGGTGGATCAAGAACAACACCGGAGAAGGATGTAATATCATCCGGTAGTGTTGCTTTGATGTTCGTGGCATCACCTAACACGAAAGGATTCAACTCAGAACCGGCCCACTCAAGATTCATTTTTGCCCCTTGAATCATCTCTTCATCAAGATCCATTCCGATGGCATGTCTCCCGCTCATAATCGCTTCAATGGTGAACCCACCAGTGCCAGTCATTGGATCGAGGCAGGCTCCATTGGCGAGTGGTCCACAGGCAAGATTTACTGCAAGTCGAGCAAGACGTGGCTCCAAACTTACAGGCTTAAAGAACGGTCGTTGGCTTGCTCGACGTTCAATGCTTGAGTCGCCCTTAGGTCCATGATTCAAGAGCCAACCGAAGGTCACCGTTTGCGAATGACCATCGAGTAAGAGGCCGAATGTTGAATCAGGATTCTTGAGATCGATTGAAGCTCCTTCACGACTTAGGATCCCGCCAACTTTTCCCGCGATAACTGTACGAGAACATCCCTTGATTCCTTCACCGTGCTTCCAAGCATGAACGGCGCATGATGCTTGATTGTGCGGAAATTGTTCAAGATATTCTGCAATGCGATGCAATACGTGTTCTTCATTTGACCATTCGATGTTGACCCCATCCATGAAGACGGCTTCAATGCCTGCAGAAATCTGGAGTTCAGAGGCATTTTTGGAGCAATTGAGTCCAGCAAGTCGAGGTGATGAAAGTGGCTTCACTTTTCCTTGTGGAAAGAGAGCAGAGAGTTCTGCTTGAGCGAGTGCAGGGTGCCATCCGCGCAGGGAAACAATGCACTCGCCCATATGCTTCCCTGTTGGTGCTTGTTCTTCACGGCACCGCATGCGAACCATGACATACTCTCGTCCTTAACCGATGGATATGGGCTGCAATCTTCGTGACCTCGCCAATGCTGAAGACATCAATCTTGCAGAGCTCAAAGGCAAACGCGTTGGAATTGATGCATTTCTGACGGCGTTTCAGTTTCTTACAACGATACGAGATCGATCGCCTACGGGCGATGGCGGTCCTCTTCGTGATTCAAAAGGACGTGTCGTAGCACATCTGATGGGTATGTTGACACGAACAACAACCATGCTTTCGCTTGGCATTCAACCTGTGTTCATCTTCGATGGCCCATCTCCTGATCTGAAAGCAGATGAACTCGCAGCACGACGAGAACGTCGACTTGAAGCGGAAGCTGCACACAAGCAAGCGCTCGAAGATGGAGATTATCAAACCGCCCAAAAAATGGCACAGCGTATCGTCCACTACAGTCCAGAGATGGTTGAAGATACGAAACAAATGCTCGACTTGCTCGGCGTTCGCTGGGTCGATGCTGCTGCAGAGGGCGAAGGCCAAGCTGCTGTTATGGCGGTCAAAGGGCAACTCGATGTTGTTGCAACGCAGGATTGGGACGCCCTTCTCTATGGTAGTCCGATTCTCGTTCGTAACTTGATGAGCGATGGTAGCAAACGACACGGTCGAACGGTTCGTGCCCAGAAGATCATTCTGTCTGAAATGTTGGCAGAACATGACCTCTCACGTGAGCAATTGGTCGATTTGGCCATCATGATTGGAACCGATTTTCATCCAGGATTGAAGGGCATTGGTCCAAAGACTGGAATCAAACTCATCAAATCGCTGGGAACGATCGAAGCCATTTGCGAAGAGAAAGGCAAGGAGATTCCAGAACGCCTAGACGAAATCCGTGAGATTTTCCTGAATCATCCTTGCAATGCTGTTGCAGATGAAGCGCTGAATCCTGGTCAAGTCGATGTGAAAGGACTGATTCACTTCTTGCAGGAAGAGCGAGAATTTAGTCAGCGGCGTATCGATGAAGCATTGACGAAGTTGCGAAAAGCCAACCTCATTCGCGAAGGTGGGCAGACCTCGTTGTTCTCATTCTGAGATTAGGCTGGGTCAAGACCAGGAAGCATGTTGAGCTCGGTCGTTTCGACATCGACACCCATTGCTACAAGACTTCGAGCAAGCCCTTCGGCTTGGTGGTTGGCAGTAAATCGCTCAAGAATTCGTTCACGCCCAGCCGTTGACCATGCAATTCGATTGGCTTCATCCCCTGCTTGCTCAATGGCTTGAACCCATTGCTCGAGCCCTTCCTCCGTGTTTGGCCAAGGCAATCGTCGCCCGTTGAATCCGTCTGTTACCGTGTGCGTAAACCCACAATCGCTGACGACCAAGGCAGGTGTTCCAACCATGGCCGCTTCCATTGGCGTAAGGCCAAATCCTTCGGTTCGGGCTGTTGCAATCAACGCGTGTGCATTTCGCATGAGGGCAACAATTTCCATTTCATCGATACGTGGCATGACGATCAATTCAGCCCCGAATTTGTTAGCTTTGCGCTGCATCTCGTCGGTTTCGCCTCCTCCAACATGAACGAGAGGAAGCGATGCTGCTGCTGCGACCTGAACCGCTTCCTTGCTCCCTTTCATGAATCCTGCACGTCCGATGGTGAGCAGATATGGGCTCGTTGGTTTATGGTCGAACGCTTGCCATGCGATGCGTTCTTCTTCTGTTTCCTCTGTTGGCCATGCGGTTGGATCGATGGCAGGCCAAAGAACACCGACTTCAGCAGGTCGTTGCTGTGCATCTCTGAATTTGACATCCCCTGCAACCCAATCCTTGCTTGTAGGCCAGCGATGTGAAGAGGCAAGCAGTCTCGAACTGGTCGGAGTGTTGGCTGAAACAGCAGATTGAGGCCGCTTCCAAAGTCGCTTGTGCCAACGCTGATCCCATCGTCGCAGATAGGTAAGAGCTAGGTTTTTGACAATCAATGGGTAGCGCAATCTGCCATCCATATCGCGTTGAAGCACATCATCGTAGATACCCTTGTCTCGCTCGTGAATGTAAACGTACAAAGGACAGTTGTTTGGGACGATATCAAGAACTTCCATTCCACCTGTACTCAGGACAACGTAACATGCATCAGCAGCATCGAGGGCTGGTTGCAATTTCGCTCGCAATTTCCGCCAAGATTTGAGTGCAGACCGGCCAGCACGGGCGGTCATTTCAGCGATGGGACCTGTTGGTAACTGCCATGGAACATCAGGTTTGACGACTTCAATTCCGAGCTGTTCACATCGGTCGAGAAGGAGTTGAGGAGCATTCAGGGTTGCTACCGTGATGGACCATCGTTTCGCATGTTCTGGTAAGGCTACGATAAGGTCGCGTTGCGCTCCACCGAGCAACCCCATGTTTCGATGCAGAATCACGAGTCGAGGTTTGCTCATGTTCTCACCCGCCTATACACGCTGAGTAGATCGTCGACTACGTTTGACCAGAGATACGGTTTGGACGCTTCATGACCATTTTCGGACCAGGTTTTGATTTGTGCACTATCGGCTTCCAGTAATCTGTTGATGGCTTTGAAAAGGTCTTGCGAATCTCCTGGGGAGACCGATAATCCTGCATTTGGCTCGGTTACCAAACGGCCCAAGTCATTGACATCAGCCATCACTGTTGGCGCACCAGCATGCATCGCTTCCAACAACACTGTTGGCAATCCTTCGAATCGAGATGGAATCAAGACGCCTTTGGCTTGTTCAAACAACCATCGCTTTTCAGCATCTTCGACGCGTCCCAACTTTGCAATCGAATCAGGATAGGTCGAGGAAGCGATTCGCTGTTCCAACCATTCGTTCAATTCTCCGCTTCCAGCGATGGCAAGACGAGCCTTCGGTTCACCTTGCTGACAAAGCAAGTCCCATGCGTCCATCAACACATCGAGTCCTTTTTGTTCACTAAGTCGTCCAACGAAGACGAGGAGAGGGAAATCTTCGGAACCAACAGGGAGCGAAGCGGGGCGGCTTGCATCTTCAACAACAGGTTCGAACCCATTAGGAAGGACATCGATTCCTTTGCTCACGCCCCTGCCCTTCAGATGATTTGCATAATACGGCGTGAGTGCGATCCTGGCATTGGATGCTTGAAGCGTTCTTCGACCCTGAGACGCCCAGCGAATACGTTTCAGAATCCTTCCTGAAAGACTGGTTTTGATGTAATCGTTGTGGAAGGTTGTCACCACTGGAATCTTTTCCTTACGAGCGCGCTTAATTGAACGTCGAATCAATACAGGCAACGTGTCGTGAAGATGAACAATGTCGAAATCCATGTCAAGATTCTTGATGGAGACAATGGGATCGATTCCTCCAAGAACGCGTTTTGGGGGTAATCGAATCACTTCCACACCGTCTCGGACGAACTGTTTCTCGTCATGTTCGGGAATATCGGCACACCAAACGGTGGCCTTGTGTCCCCGTGCGACCAATTGACGAGCAATGTGCTCGACGTGTTGATTGCCACCTCCAATGTGAGGCCAATACCAAACATGCACGAGAAGAACACTCAGGGGCGCATCCACGTCCGAGGGTTCCATGATGCGAATGACTCGTCTTTGCTACATTAGCCATTCCCTGTTCTGTCGATACATGGTGCGAAGAATGTGTATGAATCGGAGTTTTCAAGTCGTATTGTGATTTGTTCCCACCATGCGAACCCTGGTTGCACTCATCGTGGCTGGGTTGTTTCTCATTCCCGGATGCACATATCTCGAAGATGATTCTGCGGTTGAAGACCAAATTGTTGTTGATCTTGTTCAAGGATGTACAGATGAGACTGCAGAAAACTACAACCAGAGTGCAGAGGAAGACGATGGCTCTTGCATCTATCCTGAACCAATTTTTGGATGTACAGATCCAGATGCCATGAATTACGATGAGGCTGCAACGGACGATGATGGAAGTTGCGAATTCATGGAAACCATTCCCTGCAATGGAATGGTGATTCTCTGTCATCGACCGTACGATGAGGTGACGTTCCCAGAAACACACAATGCATTTTCAACGCATGAGGACAATATCTTCTATCCAGCAAGCAACCACCGTACCGGATTCCAAGCCCAGTGGAATGCTGGGATGCGTGCATTTATGCTCGACACGCATTATCTCAACGATGTTGACCAAAGTGCAGCAAATGTTCGATTCTGTCACGGAGATTCAAGCCGTGGGTTTAGTCCATGCACGTATGGAAACGTCGACCCATGGGCTTGGTTGGGCAAACTCGAATCTGAAATGCAATCCGAAGAGCGGGATGTTGTGACGCTGCTTATCGAAAATCATGTCGAAGCCGATCATCTGAAAGCCTTGCTTGATGATGTTGGATTATCGGAGATGATGTACATTCATGAATTGAACACAGAATGGCCTACGCTGATTGAACTCATCAATATGGACAAGCGATTGGTTGTATTCTGGGAACAATCAGGCGACGCCTCACATCCTTATTTTCACGATTTTTTGACGTTTGGTTGGACAACAAATTATGCTGATGAGAGTACATCTTCGATGGACTGCAATCCTCTCCGAGGCGATGCAGCACAACCCGTCTATCACATGAACAACTGGCTGAAGAATCAAGCTGGTCTATCAGATCCAACACGCTCAGCAGAAGCCAACGACGTTGATTTCATGGTTGAGAGAGCGGAAGAATGCATCCAAGACCACGGAAAACGGCCGACCTTCATCGCCGTTGACTGGTGGGAAGACGGTGATGTCGTCGAAGCCGCCCGATTGGTGAATCTCATTGAGGTTGCATGAATCTCAAAGGGCTTGCAAGCGTTGTAACGCCGTTCTCTTCGAGTAGAGTGCCTCGGGCAATGCTCTGGGCGTCTGCAAGTGCTTCTGAGACGGTGTTGATTGGTGCACAAGGAATCCCTTGCAAAAGGTGTTCCAATTCGGCTCGAGTATACTGTCCCACCCAAGTTTGAATCAGCGATTCGATCTCGTTTCGATTTTCGATTCGTCCTTCGTTCGTACGCCATTCTTCCATATCAGAAATCTCTGAAACAGCACAGAATTTGGACCATTGTGCATCGGACCCAATGGCAACAACAAACCAACCATCCTTAGCCTCAAAGGCCCGATAGGGAACGAGATTTGGGTGTGCTGAACCCATCCGTGAAGGATCGATTCCACTCGCAAGAACGTTCTGAGCTTGATTGGCCAAGGAAGCCACAGCACAATCCCACAAACT
>JAAZUV010000201.1 GCA_018623995.1 Methanobacteriota archaeon | reverse complement strand
GCGTAGGAAGTGTCGACGTGTCGGATGAGATGAAGACGACGGATGAAGTTGCATGGCAACAAGCATGGAGCGATGCAAATGTTTTCGCTTCGAGTGATGATGCATCAAAGCCGAAATTCTACTGTTTGGAAATGTACCCATACCCATCCGGAAAGATGCATATGGGTCATGTTCGGAACTATTCCATTGGAGATGCAGTGGCTCGCTACAAGCGCATGAAAGGTTTCAATGTCCTCTATCCAATGGGATTCGATTCATTCGGAATGCCTGCTGAAAATGCTGCGATTGCTGAAGGAGGCCACCCTCATGACATTACTGATAAGAACATGGCATCCATTACGGAACAAATCAAACGTATGGGATTCTCCTACGATTGGAGTCGTTTGGTCAAGAGTCATGATCCGAATTATTACAAATGGAACCAACTCTTCTTCACTCGATTCTTCAAGTCCGGACTCGCCTATCGTGAGTTTGCTCCTGTAAACTGGTGTGAATCCTGTTCAACCGTTCTTGCTAATGAGCAAGTCAAAGCAGGTCGATGCTGGCGATGCAATGGGCCTGTGCGCCAAAAAGACATGAGTCAATGGTTCATTGACATCACCAAGTATGCTCAGCAATTGCTCGATGGATTGGATACCATCGAATTCCCAGAGAGTGTTCGATTGATGCAAGAAGATTGGCTTGGCCGCTCAGAAGGTGCAGAAATTGAGTTCGGGATTGAAGGAAGCGATGAAACCATTCGTGTGTTCACAACACGCCCTGACACATTGTTCGGCGTCACCTTCGTCACGCTTGCACCCGAGCATCCCCTTGCGGAGCAGTTGGTCAAAGGAACGGAGTATGAGGCGGGTTGGAAAGCCATGCACGATGTGTATGCAAACATGAGCGAATTTGATCGAATCAAGAACCTCAACAAGAAAGAGGGAGTCTCACTCGGACGTTTTGCAATCCACCCGCTCACTGGAGCAAAGATTCCAATCTGGGCAGGAAACTTCGTTCTTGCCACGTACGGAACAGGTGCCGTAATGGCCGTCCCAGGTCATGATGAACGTGATTTTGATTTTGCCAAGACGTACGATTTGCCAATCAAGCGTGTTCTTCTCGAAAACGAAGATGATGATACTAATGAGCAACTCGAATCAGCATTCACTGAAGACGGATACATGGTTCACTCTGGAATGGATGGTTTCGATGGTCAATTTGGTGATGCTGCGCGTACTGCTGTCATCGATGCACTTGAAGCAGCAGGAAAGGGTGACCGTCGAATCAATTGGAAGATTCGGCCATGGCTGATCAGCCGTCAGCGTTACTGGGGCACTCCGATTCCAATTATCCACTGTGATGCATGCGGAGCTGTTCCAGTTCCTGAAGACCAACTTCCAGTTGAACTCCCCAGAGATGTTGTCTTCGATGGCAAAGGGAATCCATTGGAAACATCAGAATCGTTCCTCAACGTCTGCTGTCCTGAATGTGGAAAGGACGCACGACGAGAAACGGACACCATGGATACGTTCGTAGATTCATCTTGGTACTTCTTGCGCTATACCGATGCCAACAATTTGGAGCAATGGTACGATGCAGACGTTGCAGACTATTGGATGAACGTTGACTTCTACTGTGGGGGTATTGAACACGCCCAAATGCACTTGATTTATGCCCGATTCTACACCAAAGCACTTCGTGACCTTGGTTTCCATAGCATCGATGAACCGTTCAATGAACTGCTTTGTCAAGGAATGGTCAACAAAGGGGCTCCGTTCTGCGAAACGTGTTCTGTTACGCTTTCAGTCGATCATACAGGCTCACCATGCCCACATTGCAATTCCGAATTGGGCGAGCGTTCTGCGAAAATGAGCAAGTCGCTTGGAAACACCGTTTCGCCTGAACAAATGATTGAACAATACGGTGCAGATACTGTTCGATTGTTCATCCTCTTCGCTGCAAACCCAACCGCTGGAATGGATTGGTCGGACTCTGCTGTTGAAGCAAACCATCGTGTTATGCAACAACTGCAAACCATGCCCGACCAACTTCTTGCATGGGATAAGCCAGCCCATTCCATCGATTCTTGGATGCTTGCTCGCCTTCGACAGCGCCTCCAACAATGGTCTGATGCAATGGATCAATACGACCTTCGCCGAGCTGTCGAATGTTCACATTATGACATGGTTAAGGACATCAATTGGTACGTACGACGTGGTGGTGGCAATGCTGAGATCGGTCGAACATTACTCGACTCGTGGACACACATGATCGGTATCGCAACACCTCATCTTGCAGAGGATTGGTGGGCACGACTTGGTGGCGAAGGCCTCCTCGCTGCTCATGTGATGAACGATGTAGAATCGGTAGGCGTAGAAGGCCAAGCCCTTCTCGATGGTGAAGCTTTAATTCGAGACCTGTTGGAACAAGCACGAAAGGTGCGAAGTGTTGCAGAACGACATATTGATGGCGATGCTACATCTCTTGACATCGTTACTTCAGCAACGTGGCGCAATACAATGGCAGAGATGGCATTGAATCACCTCTCACAAGGAAACAACGTCAAGACCTTCATGGGAATACTCACAGAATCTGAATTGGCACAAGGTGAAACTCGTGGTGAACGACTCGGATTCTGGAACAAGCGTATGTTGCCACAAGTCTTCAAGTGGGACGATGAGAAGAAGCGAATCCTCCTCTCCACGCTCGATGAAACCGGTGTTTATGCAGACGCTTCCAACTTTATCGCTGAAGAACTTGGTCTTGAATCGGTACGAATCGTTCGCGGGGAAAGTCAAGAAGATGATACTGGGAAGGCTGGTGTTGCAATGCCGCTTTCGCCTGCGTTCATCTATGCTTGAGCCTCTTCTTCTGGTTGTTCTTCAGGAGCGTCTTCTGCAACGTCTGGTTCAGCTTCGAGTGCTGGCACCGTCTTCGATTGTTGTTGATTTGAAGGGGCCTTGACCGGTTTGAAGGTAAAGTAACCAGCAACACCAGCAAGTGCGAGAGCAAGTAGAATGAGTACCTGATTGATACCAAACGAGGATTCAGAACTCTCGCCTTTGTTTTCAACCTCAAGAAGCTTACATCCATCAGAATC
>JAAZUV010000200.1 GCA_018623995.1 Methanobacteriota archaeon | reverse complement strand
AGTCGCAACATATGATTCCCGCATCATTCCTTCAGGAAGAAAGCTTGAGGCGCTCAAGGTCACGGAAGGCATGCAAAAGACGATGGCAGAACTTCCAGAAGTTGGTTCAAGCGTACGGGACATTAAACATCTCAAACAAGATGAGAATGGTGAGTGAAGCATCTTTTTGATATGTGAGTTCCAACACGCAAGGCCATGGTGGAACCTGTACTCAAAGAGGATGGAACGCCGTACAAGGTTGCAATTTTGATTCCAACCATTAACAATGCTGACGAACTGGCCATCGTATTGGACAGGCTTACACAGCAGACCTACCCTGACCTCGAAATCGTCATTTCAGATTCAAAATCCAGAGACCATACCAAAGATGTGTGTGAAAAATATGGGGCGACGTGGATTGAAGACCCATCCACAAACCGCGCCGATGCATGCAATTTCGCACTGAAACAAATGGACCATGATCTTGTTCTCTTTACCGATGATGACACCATTCCTCCTCTCGACTGGGCTGAGAAACTCATTCGATGGTTCAAAGACCCGGAAGTTGGAGCAGTAGGTGGACCAAATTTTGCTCCCGATGAAGACCCATTTGGGGCGAAGTGTGCCGATGTTGCTTTTTGCACCAAATTCATGACCGCAGGTACGCGTTACGGTGCACAGCCTCGTGGCGAATTGGTTCCTATCACGCACAACCCTGGTGTCAACTGCGCTCACAGAATGGAAAATCTTCGTCAAGTCAACTTCTTCGAACCAGGATGCATTGGTGCTGAAGATGTCGTTCTCGATGCGAAGATTCAGCGAGAAGGGCACAAACTGTTCATTGACCCATCCAACGTTATGCCACATCGTCGAAGAAGGCCATTCAAGCCGTACATGAAGCAGATGCGAAACTACGGATACACTCGCATGGTTGCCAACAAGCGATGGCCTGAGATTGCAACATGGTCGCACACAGCCATTGGGTTCTTCCCATGGCTTACGGTTGCTGCGATTCTTACATTGGTAGCAGGCGTTGCGACAGGGGGAGCAACCGAGTATCCATGGTTCTCCATTGATGGAGATTGGACGTTACCACGTCTCGCAGTTCATGGTACACTCGGCCTCATGGGATTCTACATCGGACTCTCATGGCTTGGAGCCGCCATTGGAACAAGTCCACACCGATCGGTTGGAACAGTCGCTCTTGCACCGCTGTTCGTATTCCTGGCACATTGGGCCTATGGACAAGGCGTCAACAAGGCGTGGAGAGAGATCCGAAGAACGGGTGGTGCAGCAGGTGTTGGCCGTCAAATCGATGACCGTGAACGAACACTTTGAGTCGCATAATCGACGCAATGCCTTTCAATGAACGAAAGCAAGACACCTCATGGCTGAACGAGCGCTTGGTGAGATTTCTGATGAAGAAGAGATCTGGCTGACCATACGTTCCGTTCTTACTGTCACTCGAGTAGCGGTGCTTCTCGGCACCATCATCGTATCCGAATTCTTTGAGCAATACTACATCCTCGACCTAACCGTTGCAATCTGGTCACTCATCGTCGGCATTCCACTGTTCTTTCTTATTTCAGTCCTTATTCTCTGGGGGAACAAAGCTTTCATCCCTGCCAGCACACAGGAACAAGTCTCAACCATTCTTCGTCCGATTCTTGAACGAACATGATCACATTCCAGCCATATCGCCGGTTTGAATCGTCCACTGGCTCGCATAGACTCCTTGGTGCTCAACCAATTCGTCGTGCTTTCCACGCTCGACGACAGCCCCATCAACCATGGCTAGAATTTCATTGGCATTGCGAATGGTACTCAATCGGTGAGCAACGGCGATGGTTGCTCGACCTGAACCAGTACTGAGCAGGTTCTCCTGGATACGACGCTCTGTCTCCGCATCGAGTGCACTTGAAGCCTCATCAAGAATGAGCAGTGATGGTTTCTTCAACAATGCACGAGCAAGGGAAACACGGGCACGCTGTCCACCACTCAGCATGGCTCCTCGATCACCAACCATCGTCTCAATGCCGTCTTCCAATTCCTCTACGAATTCAAGTGCTCCAGCAAGTTCCAATGCTCTTCTCAAATCGCTTTCTTCTGCGACCATGTTGTATTGGACATTGTCACGAATTGAACCGTAGAACAAAAATGGGTCCTGACTTACAAAACCAATCGCTTCACGCACGCTTGCTAGAGTGAACGTGTTGATGTTGTTTCCATTGATGAGAACTTCACCTGAATCTGGAACATAATAGCGCATGAGCAGCTTGAGAATAGTGGTCTTCCCTGCACCAGTGTGACCCATGACGCCAAGGAATTGGCCTCCTGCAACCCTGAATGAAATACCACTCAACACCTTGGTCGTTGTATTCGGATAGGTGAAGTGGACATCCTTGAATTCAACCGATTCGATTGGACCAAGCAGTTCAACAGCATCATCGTTGTCGACGATGGTTGGTTCCAAATCAATGGCTGCGAAAACACGACGAGCCGCTGCTTCACCACGTTGCAACTGATTGACAAGAATACCGAAGATGAACATCGGCATGGTCATTCGAGTACTGATAAGGAGGAATGTGACCAATTGTCCAGTGGTGATTTCTCCCTCTTTTGCCAACCACCCACCAGCGGTCACAAGAAGGCCAAATGCAATTCCAGCAACGACGTAAATCATAGGAATGAATCGGTTACGATCTTGACTCGCCCCCATGGCTTGGTCACGGTAAGCTCCGGATTCACGGTTGACTCGCTCGGCTTCCCACGCTTCAGCGTTGTAGGCTTGCACAACAGAAATCCCTGAAATTAAATTCTCTAATACAGCGGTAATATCGCCTGTGGATTCACGCTGCTTGCGGTATTTTCTTTGAACACTGGTCGAAAACCAATAGACGATTGGTACAATGAAAATGATAGGTCCGAACAATACAATAGCAAGCTTCCATGACATTAAGACAAGGATGAGGAAAGCCGTCATGAAGGTGACAATAATACGAATAATCGATGTTGAAGAATCGGAGACAACGTCTTCCAGTTGATTGACATCGCTCGATAACACGGCCATGATTTGTCCCGTTTGCCGCATATCGTAGTAGGAAGCCTCCATAGCAATCAGGGACTTGGTTGCGTCCATTCTCAAATCGTGTTGAATT
>JAAZUV010000199.1 GCA_018623995.1 Methanobacteriota archaeon | reverse complement strand
TCAATCGACGAGATTGATGAAGAAGTGATTGCATTCGTCAACGATCGATTTACTGAGCATCCAGGTGAATCTCGTTTGAACCACTTGCCAACCAGTTACGAAGATCATCGAAAAGCCCTGGATTTCCTTTCGGACATCCTGACCTTGTTTGGCCCCTATGAAGATGCAATGACCAAAGAAAGCAGAGGCCTGTTCCACTCCCGTCTTGCTTCCTCCGTGAACATTCATCGCATTCTGCCGCAGGAGGTCATCGATGTTGTCGTCCAAGCAAAGGTTCCATTGAATTCACAAGAAGGATACTTGCGACAGATGATTTGGAGGGAATACGTCCATCATGTTCACGAAGTGACGGATGGATTTCACCTGCTTGATGTCAATACAACAACGCCGCCAAACCGGTCTGCAGGTTGGCCAATGGATTTGCAGAGTGATGATACACAGCACTCTAATCACCTCAAACAAACCATATCGTTACCCATGGCTTATTGGGGCCAATCATCCGGCATGGATTGCCTCGATTGGGCTGTTGACAGCGTTATGGACGAGGCATGGACACACCATATCCCTCGGTTGATGGTTCTCAGCAATCTTGCTCAATTGATGGACATCGAACCGCGGCAACTGACTGATTGGTTCCATGCTGCATTCATCGACGCTTTCGATTGGGTTGTCGAGCCGAACGTCCTCGGAATGGGAACGTTCGCTCTTGGTGATGCGATGATGACCAAACCGTATGTTTCTGGCTCTCCATACATCAAAAAGATGGGAGATTTTTGTTCATCCTGTGAATTTCATCCAGCGAAAAACTGTCCAATCTCACCAATGTATTGGGCTTATTTTGAACGACACAAGGATGCATTTGCTGGAAACCATCGACTGGCTATGACCTTGCGAACCCTCGCAAAACGATCCGATGAAAAGAAACAGCACGATCGAGAAACCTTCGAACACGTAACACGTCTCCTTGGAGAAGGTAAATCGCTCGCTTCACAGACCAAGTTGTAGGCTTACTTCGGGCTCGTCATTTCTTCCGGCCGAACCCATTCATCGAACTGTTCGTTGGTTAACAGACCGAGACCAACGGCGCTTTCTCGCAAGGTCAAACCGTTCTCATGAGCATTCTTAGCGATCTTTGCAGCCTTGTCGTATCCGATGTGGTTGTTGAGAGCTGTTACGAGCATCAACGAGTTATCGAGATGCTTCTGAATGTTCTCTTCGTTCGCTTCCAATCCATCGATGCACCGTTCTCCAAAGGCGATGCATGCATCACTGAGAAGTCGAATGCTGTGCAGGAGGTTGTAGATCATCAGCGGTTTGAAGACGTTTAGTTCAAAGTTTCCTTGGCTACCACCGATGGTAATGGCAGTGTGGTTGCCCATCACTTGGCAGCAAACCATCGTCAACGCTTCGGATTGCGTTGGATTGACTTTGCCTGGCATGATGGAACTTCCCGGCTCATTCGCAGGGAGTGACAATTCACCTATTCCACATCGAGGACCTGAGCCAAGCCATCGCATATCATTGGCGATTTTCATAAGACTTGCAGCCAATGTGTTGAGTGCTCCGCTTGCAGCAACGATAGCATCGTGTGCAGCTAATTGTGCAAATTTGTTCTCAGCGCTGACGAACGGGAGTTGTGTCCTGTCTGCTATTTTCTCGGCCACCATTTCAGCAAATTCGGGGTGTGAATTCAATCCAGTTCCGACGGCAGTTCCACCAAGGGCAAGTTCGAACAAGTCCTTCTGGGCGAATTCGATACGGCGTAAATCTGCTTCAAGCATGTGGACATAGCCACTGAACTCTTGTCCGAGCGTCAACGGTGTTGCATCCATCAAATGTGTGCGACCAATCTTGACAATCCCATTGAATTGCTTCTGTTTTGAACGCAATTTCTGTTTCAAACTGCGTACGGACTTGAGCAGACGATGTTCGATTTCTTCAGCCGCAGCAATGTGCATGGCAGTTGGAAACGTATCGTTGGAGGATTGCCCTTTGTTGACATGATCGTTGGGGTGGACAGGGGTTTTGCTTCCGAGAACGCCTCCTGCGTATTCGATGGCTCGGTTGGCGATGACTTCGTTGGTATTCATGTTGGTCTGTGTACCAGATCCCGTTTGCCAAATTCGTAGTGGGAAATGAGCATCAAGGTCTCCTTGCATGACTTCTTCACCAGCATCAACAATCCAATCAGCGACTTCTCGGTTGAGGATGCCTAGGTCTCGGTTGGTGCGCGCTGCTGCAACCTTGAGGATACCAAAAGCACGAATCAATGGACGCGGCATAACATCTTCCCCAATGTCGAAATTGACCAACGAACGTGCAGTTTGACAGCCATAATAGGTGTCACTAGGGACCTTCATTTCGCCCATCGTATCGGTTTCGATTCGAAATTCTTCATCGGATTGAGGCGAACGTGGTCGTGGTTCTCGTGCCCGTTCGTGGTAGGTGCCCTTGTCGTTCAGCCGATTCCTAATGGCTTGAACAATCCACTGGCTGCGCCCGTTTGATTTGCCTCCACCAGTCCAGCGGTCGAGTTCTTGTGCGACATCTTCAGGTATGCTGACAGAGACGATCCGACGGTCTCCAACGTTGTGTTTTCCCATGATTAATAACCGAAAACGGCCGTTATTAAAGCAACGCTATTGGAGGTTTAGGACAGGAATTGAACTGATAAACCTCCTCCACTTGGAAAGAGCATGGAAGAACGTTCCAACTTTTTGCCAAACCTAACGACTGGATACGGAGCCATACTTGTCTTGTGGGGGATTGCAGTATCCATCCTTTCAGAATCAGATTCGATCACATCGTATTTCCCATCAATGCTCGGTGCACCGATTCTCCTCTCAGGTATTCTTGCAACCCGGAACCCGGAGAAGCGTAAATTCTGGATGCACATCGCCGTATCCTTCGGTTTGTTGTGCGCATTGGGCGGAACCCGATTTTTCATGGTCATGTCCGATGGCTTGGATTATGCTTCGTCGTCGATGTTGATGTTGCTCGTAACAGGTTCTGCATACACGTTCTTGTGCGTACGCTCATTCATTGAAGCTCGCAAATCCGGTGCGCTTGCAGCAACGGAATAATCAGAATTTACGTCGACCTTTCACCGTAGGTGCTGACGTGTTGGTGACGTCGAAGTCGTTGTCGTC
>JAAZUV010000198.1 GCA_018623995.1 Methanobacteriota archaeon | reverse complement strand
GGGGTGGCGTAGTTGGTAGCGCGTCGGACTCATAGGGCAGCCTTCAAGGCGATCGTATGACGTGCAAAGCCCCTTGTGGTGTCTGAGACATCCGAAGGTCGCGGGTTCGAGCCCCGCTCCCGGCACCACCATCGCATTGTTGAAGGGCTAGAGCCCACTCCAAGCACCATGGCACAAGTCCCTGATGTTGGTAGCCACGTCCGACTCAAACTCACAACACATGATGGTGACACCACGATTGAGGGTGTGGTCTTACCTCCCGCAGTTGCTGAACATATCACTGTTAAACTCGCCAATGGCTACAACATTAGCCATCCCCTTTCTTCGATCGAAATCCTATCTGCTGAACAACCAGTCGCTTCTGAATCCGTTGAATTTCATGCACCGTCGATGAATCCAGACTTGCCCACGGTCCGAATTGTCCACACTGGAGGAACCATCGCTTCGAAAGTCGACTATACAACAGGTGCTGTAACGGCTCAGTTCGAACCATCGGAATTGGTAGAACACGTTCCCGAACTTCTGAACATTGCTAACCTTGATGTGCACAAAATCGGTAATATGTTCAGCGAAGATATCCGTCCAAATCATTGGAATCAAATCATCGATGCTTCCGAACGAGCGTTTGCTGATGGTTGTGTAGGTGTCGTTGTCACACACGGAACCGATACGCTCCACATCACCGCTTCAGCTGTCGCCTTCGCTTGGTGTGGAAAGGGCGGCAATCCACCAGGACGCATTGCTTTCGTTGGCTCGCAACGCTCCAGTGATAGGGCTTCCTCGGATGCTGCACAGAATCTGATCTCTGCGGTCAAATGGGCTGCAGAAGGACCGCAACCAACGGGCGAACTCAGCGACGCGGTCGTTGTGTCCATGCACACAACGAGCGATGATGGGGCTTGCTCAATCCATGCAGCTACCGGCGTTCGGAAACTTCACTCGAGCCGACGCGATGCCTTTCGCCCCGTCAATACCATGCCCCTTGCCACAGTTCACATCGACAATTCAGACGTAAGCCTGAATCTAGGACATCACTATGAGGAAGCGAGATCAACCATCCAGTCAAGATCTGCCGCATCCGAAGCATCCCGTTTCAATGAAAATATCGTCATTCGGCAAATGATTGCAGGCCCATGGCTGACAACGCAAGAGATTCAGGATGCAGTTGGCTCAAACGTCGATGCGCTTGTCATCCATGGAACCGGACTTGGACACCTACCGATTGAAAATCCAAACAACGATGCTCCCCAAAACATCGAACTCCACGATGCCCTTGCGCAGTTGAACATACCTGCTTTGGTGGTCAACCAATGCATCCACGGACCGGTCAACATGAACGTCTACTCGAAAGGACGAATTCAACAGGACATTGGGCTTCTCGGACATGGCTTGACATCATCACCTGAGGCTGCTGTTGTTAAGCTCCATTTTGCACTTTCAAACGACATGGATGTTGCTTCGACAATGGCTGAGAATTTGTTCGGAGAACAGCAACAAACCATTCTCAACTAAGCGATTCGATGAAGAACCTTATCGGTTCTGAGCACCATATGGCAAGTCCAGTTGGCGACCCAATTTCCGAACTCAAGTCGCGTCGTGAACGTGCTCGAGCAGGCGGTGGACGAAAGGCACTGGAAGCCATTCGTGCCACAGGACGAGGTACTGCACGAGACCGGATTGATCTGCTCCTTGACCCGGATTCCTTTGTCGAAGTGGATACCTTCGTCACCCATCGAACGAAAGACCACAACATGTTCCTTCACCAAACGCTTGGTGATGGCGTCGTCACAGGTCATGGAACCATAGAAGGCCGTCGAGTCTACTGTTTTGCTCAGGATTTCAGCGTGCACGGCGGTTCAATGGGTGAAATGCATGCGAAGAAAATCGCCAAACTTGTCGAAATGGCAGAACGCTCCAAGATACCCCTTGTTTGTGTTTGGGATGGTGGAGGACAGCGAGCCCACGACGGTATTGACGCATTGGCAGGTACGGGCGAATTGCTCGACCGTTTGGTCCAATGCAGTGGAAGAGTACCCGTCATCAGCCTCGTCTTGGGACCGGTTGTTGGCGTATCTGCTCTCGCAGCAAGTCTCTCTGATTTCACCATCCTGGGAGAAGAACATGGCCAACTGTTCCTCTCCTCGCCATTGGAGACTCCCGAAGTCCAACGCGGTGAAGTCGATGCTGCAGGTCTTGGTGGAGCGAATCTTCACGCATCCCGATCGGGTATTGCATGTTTGGTTGCAGACGATGAAGACGATGCGTTCTTTTTGGTTCAGGAAATTCTCTCGTATCTTCCCGATCACAACGATGCTGAACCACCTCACGTTCCTACGGAAGACCCGATCGGTCGCAGTAACGACGAGCTTGAAACGCTGGTCCCAGACAATCCAAACCGACCGTACAACATGGTGAGTGTTGTTGAGGAAGTTGTTGACGATGGGGAATTCCTCGAGTTGTTCCCAAATTATGCTGAAAACATCATCATTGGATTTGCTCGTCTTGACGGCCGTAGCATCGGCGTGGTAGGAAACCAACCAAATGTCCTTGCAGGTTGTTTGGACATCGACGCCTCGATCAAGGCTGCACGATTTATCCGACTATGCGATGCCTTCAACATCCCACTCGTTACCTTCGAGGATGTTCCTGGTTTCCTTCCAGGCGTTGTTCAGGAATGGGGAGGCATCATTCGACACGGTGCGAAACTCCTGTTCGCCTATGCAGAAGCAACCGTTCCAAAACTCACCCTGGTTACTCGCAAAGCATACGGCGGCGCCTACCTTGCTATGTCGTGCAAGCACTTGCAAAGCGATTACAACGTTGCATGGCCAACAGCCGAACTCGCCGTTATGGGAGCAGAGGGTGCTGTGAACATCATTCACAGACGGGAAATCAATGCTGTCGAAGACGACCAAAAGGAAGAAGTTCGACAGCGACTTGTTGAAGAGTACAAAGCGAAGTTTGGTGACCCATATGTCGCTGCTCGCAACGGCTGGCTTGACGATGTCATCGAACCGACAGAAAGCAGGCTGCGCCTCTGTCGAGCATTGGCCATCCTCCGTTCAAAGCGAGAATGGAGCCCACCGAAGAAACACGGGAACATTCCACTATGATTGGTTGACCTTTGCTTCTGCACGTGCTAGCAATCCACCCGATGATGCCTCAGGAACAGGTT
>JAAZUV010000197.1 GCA_018623995.1 Methanobacteriota archaeon | reverse complement strand
GGTGGTCTTCGGACATGGAGTTTTCCCTGTCCAAAGACGGCCTGTAAAGGTTCCCTTTTTCGTTTAATTCTGATACAGAATTCATAGCGGCTGAAAGCCAATCTTCATGAATCGAACCTTGCTCGGAGAATCGATAGAGATGTCCACAATCATCGTATTGGTCAAGCAAGTTCCAGACACGAACGCAAAAATCGCTGTGCAAGGAGGTCGTGTCGACCTTTCCACAGTCAAGATGGAAATGAGTCCATACGATGGATTTGCTATCGAGACAGCGCTTCGCCACAAAGAAGCAACTGGCGGAACAGTCACGGCGCTCACAGTTGGTGCTGCAGGGACTGAGAAGATTCTCAAAGATGCCAAAGCAATGGGTGTCGATAACATCGTTCGAGTTTGGGATGACTCATGGTCTGAACTCGATTCAAACGCACTTCAAACCGTTCTCAAAGAATCCATTGAATCGCTTGGTGGCACCGCCGTATACTGCGGTAAGTCGGCTGCTGACACTGGTGCTGGTTCGACTGGCCCTGGTCTCGCTGAGCGCCTTGGTTGGGCAAATGCATCCAACGTTATTGGTGCTGAATTTGGTGATGCAGTGACCGTCTCCATGCCAGTCGAGGCAGGTGTTGCGAAGGTCAGCGTTCCTCTCCCAGCTGTCATCTCTTGTGACAAGGGTGATTTCAAGCCACGTAAGGCCAACGTCAAAGGAATCATGATGGCGAAGAAAGCACAAGTCGAGCTCATGACTGCAAATGCTCCTGCATCAACGGTTGTTGTAGCAAGCCATTCCATGCCTGCAGCGAAACCTGCCGGCAAGACCTTCGAAGGTGGATCAAGCGCTTCGCAGGTTGTTCAATTGCTTCGTGATGAAGCCAACGTACTATGAGGTGAGAAAGATGACAAACAAGATTGTAATCGCAGAACTAACAAAAGGAACCGTCAATGCATCGACAGCAGAACTTGTTTCTGCTGCGCAAGCAATGGGTGGAGACGTCACGGTTGTCGTTCCGTGCACCGACGCTTCAATGGCAGATGCTGTTTCAGGCTACGATGGTGTCTCAAAAGTTATTGCCGTCAAATCCGATGTTTTCGCTGGAAACGACAGCAGCGGATGGGCAAGCGCACTCGACAGCGCAATGCCAGCAGGGACCGTTCTTTTCCTCGCAAGTGCTCGAAGCAAAGACATAGCAGCTCGCCTTGCAGCACGACGTGGCCTTTCCGTTGTCCAAGACGTTGTATCCATCGACGGCAACAACTTGACGTCACCGATTTATTCAGGAAAGGCAAATCAAACAGTCACTGTTAACGGTGATGCTGTTGTTTCAGTCCGAGCGAACGTCTTCTCTGGCGTTGATTCTGGATCATCCAACGATGTCTCCATTGTCGATGCATCCGGTGACGTGAAGACTGCGGTTCAAGACGTCATGGCGCGAGCAAGTACTCGACTTGACGTCTCAGAAGCGAACATCATCATTTCCGGTGGACGTGGCATGGGCTCACCAGCCAACTTCTCTCATCTTGAGGCAGTCGCAGATACCATTGGTGCCGCAGTGGGTGCATCACGTGCAGCGGTCGACACATGGGAAGAGATTCCTCACTCAATGCAAGTCGGACAAACAGGAAAAACCGTCAACCCGAACCTCTACATTGCAGTAGGTATCTCAGGAGCCATCCAACATCTTGCTGGTATGCGTTCTTCCAAGTACATTGTAGCCATCAACAAGGATGCTGATGCACCAATCTTCCAGCATGCTGATTACGGCATTGTAGCAACATGGGAAGAAGCTCTGCCTGTCTTCCAAGACGCTCTTTCAAATCTGCTTGGTTAAGCGTACTTTCCGAACGTGTAAACGCCAGATTCACCGGCACCATCGCCTACGAATGGGTTGGTGGCCTTCTCATGTCCAATGGTTGTGAGTGGTCCATGTCCAGGATGGACGATGGTTTCTGGGTTCAGTGGCCACAATTTCGTTCGAATGCTGTTTGATAAAACGTTGAAGTCTCCGCCCGTGTTTTCCAAATCGGTTCGACCAACTGATCCAGCAAACAATGTATCGCCAACGAACAAATGATCTGCATCATCCTCAACAAGGAGTCGAAGGCAGCAACCACCAAGTGTGTGACCTGGTGTATGAAGAATTTCAAAATCAAGTGAGCCCAGCGAGAGAATTTGATCATCCGCAATGTCGTGATCTGCTACAGCAGGTTCGGGCAACGAAATTCCGTAACGGACCGCTGCTTTCTTTGCAAGCGTTTGCAAGAACGTATCATCTGGGTGCAAATACCATTCAACATCGAAGTATTGCTTCAGAGTAGGAATGTGTCCACTGTGGTCAAAATGAGCATGTGTGTTGAGAAGTGCGACAACTTTTCGTTCAATGTTTTTGGTTTCTTCCAACGTGTGTGTCGACCAGTGAGGTCCAGTTCCAGTGCAGGCTTCAATCCATTCGATCAGTCGTTGCGGCTCATCACCACCATCGATAATGACGGTGTCTCCTGTAGCAGAATCGGTGACAACGGAACACCGCATCTGCAGCGGTCCAACCAAGAAGTTCTCAATCAGGGGTGTGCTGACGCCCATGGTGTTGCCAGCGACTTCTCCTTCATGAGCCTGGGGATTCAATCTTAATCTGAAGCGAATCCGAGGTCATGCCTCCTTCAGAATCGAACACCCTCAGTTCAAACTGATGGATGCCTGGTGAAAGTTTCACACGAACCTTGGCTTCAGTCGAAATCTCACGTCCAGTCCCATCCAACCATGACCATGACTGAATTCTGTCCTGTGGATCGGAAGATTGCGAACCATCCAATGTGACAATAGCAGTTTCAGCATCATCTAGACGAATGGCTTGGTTCTCTCCAGCATTTGCTTTTGGAAGAATGACCTCATCAGCATCTTCGTGCAGAAATTGAAGCAAGTCATCGAGGTCATCCTCTGTATCATCGACCGATTGAGTCGAAATCTCTTCGTTCATCGCAGCCGTGAGAGAATCAAGACCAATTTCGAGTTCCTGTAAGCTCTGGCTGTAGGATTGTTGCTCTTCTTCTGAGAGGAGATTCGTAAAGTCATCTACATTTCTATAGACAACTTCAGGATTCGTTTCCACCTCGATCATCTCTTCTTCAAACCACCCTTGGAGGAACGATGAATCGACTTCAATTCGTTCTTGATTCACATCGCAAATGCCAACAGGTTCAGCTCCAGTCCAGTCGT